>NZ_JAGTTT010000011.1:0-82558 GCF_018223505.1 Anaerostipes sp. Marseille-Q3525 | reverse complement strand
TTTTCCTCACATCTATATCCTAAAATACAAAATAATAATGCTTGTATTCCTCTTCCTACTGCATTATTAATATCTGGAGTTAGAACAATAAAAAATAAAATAAGATAACCAATTCCTATAATTAAATATCTATTATTTTTTTTATTTTTCAATTCATTTCACCTACCTAAAACAAAACAAATACAATTAATCTCGCTCCTATTCCTGCAAATGTTTTTGGAATTCCTACTTTTTGTAATGCATGCTGAATTGCGTCTGTAATTGTCCCCTCTGCATTAGCTGCGATATTAAGAACTGCTGATACTTTTTGATATGTAAGATACTTCTCAACCTTTTCTGCTGCTGCTTTTGGTAATTTTTTTGCAGCCTTTCGAATTGCCTTCTCAAATGCTTTAGCTCCTATATGTTTAAGTTTTTTTAACATTGCTTTAGCTGCTATCTTTGCAGCCTTTGATTTTACCCCTCTTCCATAGCCATTACTCACATTGATATTATCTTCCTTTAATGAATCATTAAAGGCTTGAGCAAATGCACTCATTTCACTTTTAGTTAATGTAGTTTCTGCATCAGATGATTGTGTACTTATTCCGTATATGATATCATTTTCATTAAAAATATCATCATTCAACGATACATCTTCCTCCGTTGCTGTAATTTCATCAGCATAAACATTAACTCCTGAAAGAGCCGTAGTTCCAATAATAACTGAAGATAAAACAATTGCTACATTCTTTTGAAATTTAAAATTCATAGATGTCCCTCCCTATTGCTAGATTGTTATTTCATCAACCATATTAGTCCTACCAATTTTTTATGTCAATAGTTTTTTGTTTATTATTATATACAAAACTAATTGTTTTAATGGTATTGATTTTTTTATCAAAATGATTTAGACTGTAGATACTAGTAGATAGAGGATATGCTATTAGTCTTTGTCGGCAGTAGAGAGCTGGGGTTTGCCGCCTTTCTAATCAAGAATTTTTACTTTATTATTTTAGAATCAAATTATATTTATATATATAAAAAGCAATCAAATTATTGATTGCTTTTTTGTTTTCAGAAAGGAAAATTCTTGAATCCTTGACAGGCTCTACGAAAGGAGGTTTTTATGATAAAATTTTCTATTGTCGACATCAATTTATACTTAATATTAGCATATCATTTAATTTATATAACTATCAACTGCCTGTCTGTCAATCGCAACATTACTACTATATATGTATATGGAAGAATTTGCTTCCTATGTACAAAACGTTGCTTCTAAACACAATTCAAGATTAATTAACATTAATGAAAAAATCAACTCAATGCAGTCACTTGCATTGATAAAAAACGAAAAAAGAAACAATTTAAAAATAGGATTATACTTTTTGATTTCTCACAATTACAAAATTGTCTTAAAACGAAATGCAAAAGGAAACCGGAAATATCAAATTGTAACAGAAGATAAAAAACTTCTTTGTTTACGTTCTACTGTACACGAAAATGATAAAAAATTAAAAGCATTATTTAATGGAGACCATTATAAAGTAACACCAGCGGCTCTATTTCGGTTATCAATTGCACTTTCTCTTACTTTTGAGGACGCATATGACTGGTATCTTGCTTGGGGATATGATTTATCATCTGATGCATATCAATGTGAGGAGTTTGCAAAACTTTTGCGTAAATACTGTATCAAGTCTGGTCATTCATTAGAAGTTTCTGACGTTCACGAAAGATTATATCAGGCTGACCTTTATTCACAAATTCATCATTTAGGTGCATTATATCCAAGAGACCGAAATAAAAAGTAACAGAAACAAGAACAAAATGATATTCTTTATATATAAATACAGCTATATATTTTTAATTAATATATAGCTGTATTTATTATAATTTTAAATCTTAATCTGGTTTATATAAACCAAAACCATGTTCCCGATGGTAAGCTGGTCCTTGTGGCTTTTTACCATTCCAATACTTATCACTTCTTACTTTATCATATAATTTCAATATATTCCAAAATTCTACTCTCTTATCAATATCATATTGAGGATTTCTGTACTTATCTTGTACAATTTTTCTTTCTATTTCCCATTCCTTATCCGTTAATTTTTTTATTCTTTCATAACTATACTTAGGAGCTTCTTTTTTTTAAATAAAATTATATACTCCCACAGCACTTAATATGCCTATACCCAATATCATTTCTTTTATTTTTGCCATATCAATTCCTCCGATATTTCTAATTGATAATCTATTATAAATTATTTTTCTTCATGTCAATAATAACACAAATCTATTCTTATTCATATTTTACAAACATACTTATTTATTTTATTATCTACAATTCTTAAAATTTGCCTTTTTAAATTGTATTAATTTATATACAAAATAAAGTTTTTTTTACTCAATATGAATAATCAATATGCGTTAAACTAAGCTCAACATCGATGTTAGAGTTACAAGTCAATTAGCACAATCAAACGAAAGGGGGTAATCATGAATATACTGAACGTCTGTATTGATGCCGTCAAAACAGTAGGTACAGAACTTATACTCATTGGCATCCGTCCTTATTATAAATATGAGGATGGAAAAAAAGTAGATAAGATTGAGGGTTATCGTTACGAAATCGTTCTCTGTCAACGCAAATATGAACGACTATTTGTCAAAATTGCAGGCGACCAGCGTATTCCTTTTAATGAAGATGAAGGTGGACTTCCAGTCCAATTTGAAAATCTTGAACTTCATGTTTATTATCAATGGAAAACTGGCACTTACGAGATATCCGCCACGGCTACTAACATACAGACCTACAAGAAAGGATAGTAGAAAGGGATGTCTAATCCCTTTCTACTATCTTAGCGTAAAAGGTAGTATTACCTTTTACGTTACAAGTAGCTTGTAGCATCACACATATAGAAAGGAGTGATAATTGAATGAAGAATCCAAATTCTCAATCACGAAAATGGTTATTTACCATTCAAAAACCATCTCAATGTGGCTTATCAAATGAATATGTTCATTCTGTATTGCAAGGCTTAATGACAGTAGATTACTATTGTTTCTGCCGTGAGATTGCAAAAACAGGTTCTGAACACATGCATATATTCATTTACAGTCACTCCCCAATCCGATTTTCAACGGCTAAAAAGCGATTCCCAATGAGTCATTTAGATAAAGCTCTCGGAACTTGCGCCGAAAACCGTGCTTATCTCTTAAAAGAGGGAAAATGGGCATCAACGGAAAAAGCAGAAACTAGCATAAAAGGCAGTTTTCAGGAATGGGGAACAATCCCAGCAGAAGGGAAAGAAACTAATCCACAAAAGAGTAAATTAATTGAGTTAATTCAGTCTGGCATGACAACGAGTGAAATCATTCTTAGCAATCCAAATTATGCGTTCAAAACAAACGATATTAATGTATTGCGAGAGACTCTACTGTCTGATAAATACTCACGTGTTAATCGTGAGTTAAATGTCACGTACATCTTCGGTAGTACTGGTGCTGGGAAAAGTCACTATATATTTGACCACCATTCTCCGCTTGACATCTGCCGTATCACAAGTTATGGTAACAAATTAAATTCGACAAAATTTGATTCCTACCATGGCCAAAATACATTGGTATTTGAAGAATACCATTCGCAGATTTCCTTACCGGAAATGCTCAATATATTAGACATTTACCCATTGCAACTTCCGGCCAGATATAATGACCACATTGCATGTTATAGCAATGTCTATATTGTGTCAAATCTGCCCCTAGATGCTCAATACGCTGATTATCAAGCTTATGATAAAGAAACATGGAACGCTTTTATTCGACGTATCACATCTATTAAGGAGTTCAAACGTAATGGCGTATCTACCATAATTATTGACCATGACAAGAAGGAGTATCTGCTATGACACAAAAAAACAGGACTCAACAACAATTAGGGGATAATTATATCCCCTTAAGAATTGCATATCGTATACAAACATTTATGCGAAGATTAAGAAATGATTTCAAAGTGCAAAAAGTATTCTTTATGTATATAATCATTATGTTATTTTGCAATCTTTTTATCAATGTTACCGTTAATAATTCTATCAAAATGATGGAATCTAAGGTTTCTATGCTAGTATTTGGAGGACTACTTTTATTAGTTTTATTTTTTAAATACAGCGATGGATTTCTTGACAGAAAATACTATGATTTGTTTTTCTCAATAGGATTTAAAAATTCTGCTAACATTCCGCCTATATTGATATCGCAGGAATGTATAGATAATTCAATCCAATTAATTTTTGACAATGTTGGTATACCTTTTTCATATTGGCAAAATCATAAAGAAGAGTTGGAAAGTATATTAAATATTTCTATTTCTTCAATTAAAATTGGAAAAAATAATCGGCAAATTATTATTAACGCATGTCATGGAAAATTTGATTATAGTAAAGATATTTATTGGAATGACGAAAATCATCCACAAAATAAAGGCTCTCTCTTAATAGGAGAGTCTTTATTTAATAAAATATATGTCTCTTTAAATGATTATCCTCATATCCTCATTGGTGGAGCAACAGGTTCAGGAAAGACATTGCTTTTAAAGCTAATACTAATGCAGTGCATCAATAACGGATTTATTGTTAATATCGCAGATTTTAAAGGCGGTGTCGATTTTGGACGTATCTGGGAAAATCATTGTATGTTTGTTACTGACATCTCAAATACGACAAAAAAACTAGATGAAATCATTTCTGAACTAGAAAACAGGAAAAAATTATATGCCAAAAATGGTTATAAAAACATCTCTGAATACAACAATCATGAACTCATCAAACACAAGCGAATTATATTCGCTTGTGATGAATTGGCAGAACTTCTTGATACCACTGGATTATCACCGAGAGAAAAAGAGCCAATTAAAAAAATTCAAAATCAGCTAAGTAGTCTAGCACGTTTAGGTCGAGCATTCGGAATTCATTTGATTCTTGCAACACAACGTCCAGACGCTAATATCATTAGTGGACAGATAAAAAATAATATCAGTTATAAAATCTGCGGACGTGCTGACCAAGTTTTAAGTCAGATTATTCTTGATAATACCGATGCCTCGACATATATTCCATCAGATTCAAAAGGATTGTTTCTAAATCAAGATGGCACATTATTCAAGGCATACCTTTTTGATGAAACAACAGACATACAAGGCGGTGGTCGTATGCACACGGAACAATAACAACTAGGGAAGAACTTTTATCAATCTACTTTCGCCAACTGTTCAGACCTGTTATAATTATTCCTGAAGAGAACCCTGTTAAAAAAGAAATGCAAACTTTAACAGAAAAAAAATTTTTAGAGGAATTTTATAATACAAAAGGTCACAACTGGCGAAAGGATAAAACCTCTGGAAGATATCTTGTATATGTTTATGATGAAGCATATAAAAATCATCGTAAACTACTATCTAAACCAACTAAACAAGCATTAGATAAAGCAGTAATTAAACATTACCATGCAAATGAATCTACCTTTGAAGATTTATATTTTGATTATTACTCATTAAGATTTGGAACAGAAAGCAATTCAACTCGTGACAGGTGGGATTGTACATGGAATACTTATTTTGCGAATAATCCTTTTATTCAAAAACCAATAAGTCAATATTCTTTAGGCGACATTGAAGATTTTGTTTACCCTATCGTAAATAAAAAAATGACTCGTAAGCAGACTCAAAAAATATTGAATATCTTAAAAGAGGTATTTCATCGTTCTGTTTCCAAAGATTATCGTGTAAATAATCCGATGACTGAATTTTCAATTCCTGACTCTTATTTTGTTCGAGAATACGATAAAGATGTTGAAGAATCTGTTTTAAATTCCTTTGAATTTAAACTTTTACAAAAGGAACTTTTTCGAGAAATTGAAGATTTTCCAAAATATTCAACTGCTTTCGCCATCTTACTGGATGCTTATACTGGTGCTCGTGCTGGCGAGGTAGTCGCATGGAAATGGTCTGATATTTCTTTCAAGAAAGGAATTATTTCCATTCGTCGTGCGGAGAGTCGTCATTCCAAACGCAATGAGCAAGGCGAAAAAATCAAAGGTTATGATTATATCATTGGAGATGTCAAAACCAAAAATTCAAGACATAATCTTCCATTGTCCAAAAATGCTTTGAAAGTCTTACATCTATTAAAGGATTGGCAAAAAGAACATAACATCCATACAGATTGGCTTTTTGTCAACACTGACGGTCAACGTATCACTGCCAGTATCCTTGAACAAAAGTATCGCAGATTATGGAAACGTCTTGATTTAGATTCAGGTAATGGCGGTATCCATTGTTTACGAAAGACTTTTTGTACCGAACTTGCATTAAAAGGAATGTCAATCTATGAACTACAAAAACTGATGGGACATTCAGACATTGCCACAACGCAAAAATATTATATAAAGATTGGTATTGATAACGAAAATTCTTTACAATATCTGGAAACTTTATAGAGTTTATGCAAATTTATGCAAAATCGCAAGAAAACATAGAAATGAAAAAATCCCGAAACCCGCATAAATGCGTGGTTTCGAGACTTTTAACCGAAAGCGATAGACGGGGCTCGAACCCGCGGTCTCGACCTTGGCAAGGTAATGATAAGAGTATTTCTATTGTTTTTCCTTGTTTCTATGTGTATTTTTTAGTATCTATTTCTATTATTTATCTCTATTTTATGTAGTTACTTCCTCAAAACTTCCCCAAAGTCACAAATATTTATTTGCTAATGCACGTATTTTATAGTTTCCTTTTAACTTACTAACAGTATTTGTTGTTTTTGCGTGTACCGCTTGATATGAAATACCTAAACGTTCAGAACATTCTTGTAAAGTCAATTTTTCTATATATCTAAACTTTAGTACTTGTATTTGTGTATCTGTTAGTATGTTTTCTAGTTCTTTCCACAAATCAGACTTTAATTTTTTACAATCGTATTTATGTTCTATCTCCTGTAGGTCGTTATTGCAATCTTTGATAGTATCGCCTATTGTCATATCGTCATTTATTAGTTTGTCCATTGATGAGATACTTACCATATTTACAGCGTCTTTTACTGTTTTTAATCCGCTTTCTGATATACCTAACCTTTCAATAACTTCTTTGTCTGTTGGCTGTTTATCATGCTCTTTTGTGTATTCTTCTAAGAATCTCATATATTTACTAATATCAGTATATATATATTGTGGAAGTTTTATAGCACGTTTATTCCTCATATCTCGCCCTATATTCCATTTTATACTATTAGTTAGATATGTTGTAAACTTAACGCCCTTATCGACTTTATATCGGTTCACAGCTTCATACAGATAGATATATGCTTCTTGCATTAAATCATCTTTATCAATTATGTTACCATATCCATTATAACGCTTCAATAATCTGTATAATAGACCAGTATTCTGGTTATATAGTTGCATCATGTTATCATTGACATTCTCGCCTTGCTGTATCCTTTTCACTAATGTTTCGTTGTCTATCATCCTTTTCACTCTCCCTGTACGCAAAAAGAAGCCCTGTCGTGGGTATTAACAAGGCTTCTTTTTTATTAAATTATCAAATTGTTTTACTGTGGTTTAATAGCGATCTCGTCAAGGCTTTCCAGTGCTTCCGCTCCTAATCTGTCTAAGCATCCCGCGTTAGCTCTTCTAAGTGCGTTATTTGTGGATACTGCGTTCATACAAAAATGCTCGAAGCGTTCAAATGCTTTCATTTCGGCTGTTCCGTTGCTCGTTACTCCTAATCTGTATGTTGTTAATAGTTTTGTCTCTTTTTTATTTTTGATTGCATAGTTGGCTACAATTCTAATCATTGTTGTATTGAATCTATATTTAAATAAAAGGCTGTCAATTTCTTCTTCTGATACATCAATACCGCTATTTAGCAATGCCATTGTATTATTATCAATCCTATCTGGTGTAACTGTGTAGAATCCCTTTAAATGGATATGGAACTCACTCTTTAAGGCTGTAAGTTTCTGTTTGAGATCGTTATAGATTCCAATACAGCTATTATCATATTCTTCATTAGCAAGCAAATACTCTGTTTTTCTTGCACTGGTCCATGAATCACTTACATTAATTGCACTTCTCGCTTCTTTCCATGCCTTTTCTGCTTTGTCGTGCTTGGCTTCTACTTCATCCCTCTGTTTGCTTGCTTCTTCTGTCAATCTTGCCATTTCAAGGATATATTCGTTAAATGTTTTGAATAAATAGTCGCCGTTATCCATCTTTTTCAACATTTCATCCACTTCATTATTGACTTTATCAACGATTGCCTTGGCTTCTTCATTTCCCTGTTCTGCTAATCCCTCTAACTGTCCGATATTGTACATAACTTTGTTCCCGCTATAGTCCAGTTCATAGCGTTCAGCCTTTACAGTGTTATATAGGTCCTTATCAAAGATTTTATTTAAAATTCTACTCATTATTGTCCTTTCTGCTTTCGCTCATTTTTGAGCAAAAGGCTTTATAAACTGTTTTACTACACGCGTGCGTATCGTGTAGTGATATTGTTCTCTCACGCGTGTATAGTGTCAAGAAATAATGCTATACGCTGTATTTCAACGTCATTCCACGTTCTTTTGTGACACTTTTTTGATACTTTTCTGCTCTGTCCAACTTTGGATAGTCAAATAATGTGCCCTGCGTACTTAATTTGAGTACGTAGGTTATTTTTATCTTCTAAGATGGCGATTTACAACTTTAGAATTGGTATCTCATTTTACTCATTTTTGAGTAAGTTCGAACCCACTCAATTTTGAGTTGGTTCTATTTATCATTTGCTAATTTATTGTATTGCCCGATATCGTTCTGCCTTAGTAACATCTTTTCGCTTAAAGACATACTATTCAGCTTATCAATACCTTTTTCTTTCTGCTCTGGTGGCTGATTCTGATTGAATTTAGTTGTAAAGGCGGGTATCGCTCTATCACTTACAAATACACTTTCTCTTAGCTCTGGTGGCACAATTTCGTCAAACACTTCTTCAATGCTTTTTGTGTTATCTTCTTCTAACGCTTCTAACATTTGTCTGTTGACTTCATTTTCTGTAATGCTATTAATAAACTTTTTACCAGAAAAGAATTTTCTTAAATTTTCCTTGTTGGTTTGTTCATTGATTAGCTTTATTCTTGTGTCCTGTACTTCCTGTAGCTGTTGCTTTAATGTTTCAGCCTGTTCTTTAAGGCTTACCGCTTCTTTAAGCTCTGCTTGTTTCTGTTTTAGTGTTCTTTTCGCTTCTTCTACCTCACTCTTAATTCTTTTCGCTTTCTCTACCTGTTTATTATAGTCTGCGATTGTCTTATAATTCTGATTCCATGCCTTTCTTAGTGGCTCTTTTTTATCTTCTGGGATTTCAATTTCTAATTCTGCTAAAATCTGCTCATAATTCTGCATTGTCTACCTCTCTTTCACAATATACTTTAGCCAACTCTGCAATCTTTATCATGCTATTGGCTGTATTTTCTAAGTTTCTGACAAATTCTTTAACTTCCAGACTGTTTGACGGCTTATAATACCCGCCATCACTAGAACTGATTATAATTTTGCCATTTAGGCGTTCTCTTTCTACTTGCTTTCTTAATGATCTAACATTGCGAAAACCTAACGCCTGTTTTAAATATTCTGTAGATAAGGCGTTTTCTTTGCCTATATCTAATAATTCGTAAATTATTTTTCTCACCAACTTTCTAATTTTTTGTTGTGTAACAATGTCGTTAAATAAAAAATTTTTCATGTTGGTTTCCAATTCCTTTCCTTATTTTCCCGCTACGGTATCAATGTACTTTTTGACTTTTTCCATCGAATTTAACTTTCTGCCGTTAACTCTGACGACTGCGTCCGCCTGTTGTGCTATTGCTTTAGCGGTTTTTCTTCCAACCCCTAACACACAACGTAACTCTTCATCCGTCACTAGTAATCTGTTTTTTAGTACTTCTGTATCATTGCTTGCATACTTTGTTTTTTCCAACTAGTACCACCTCTTCCTTTCTTCCCCTCTTTTTACAATGTTTATTCCTGCTATAACCATCATACCACATCAACAAACGTTTTTGGGTACACTCTTTTTTTCAGTAAATCACTGCTTGGTTTGCTTGTCATTTGCCTGTGATGCTACTATGCAAAAAGTCTTACAGCCCGCATAAATACGTGGTTTCTTGCCTGTGATTTGCCTGTTATTGGTTTGTTATCATAGTTGTTTACCACCCTAGAGCAAAAAAATAACCAGACCTAAAGTATATAAGTCTGGTTATTGCTTTACATTCTGTCGTTATTTAGAACCCTTGTTTTTTCATGTCTCTGTTTACCTTTTCTGTATTGATTTCATACCCGCCCCTTATGATCTGTTTTATAGTGTTTCTAACTTCTTCTAAATATGTGTTAACTATTGCTTTATCAGCTCCTACCTTGTCACATTTTTTTATTATTCTTTCTTCAAGGTCTGCTAATGCCATTTCTCTATCGCTATCATTCAATTCAAGAAGTTTTGCGATAAAATAAGCACTAATTAACTCTAAATCCCCCTCTTTATAAACTCTTTGCTTCTCTGTAATATTCATATTTTCGTTTTTATTATTATTCATGATTAAATACCTCACTTGTTTATTAAAATTAATTTATGGCTATTCTGTTGCGTTCTGTGACGCTTTGTATTATTTACTTGTTACGCTGTAAATCCGTTCTCTCTTAACTCTCTTGCAATGTCAAATAGATTCAAATAATAATTATTACAGATCATTCTTTCATTGTCTGGAAGTACTTGAATTTGTCGCATCATATCCGTTACTGCCTGTTCAAATTCTTCATTGTTTAGCTGTGTAAGTTTAAGAAGTAAGTTTGCTGTGGCTTTGTTTAGCTTGTCAGCCTTATCACTTCTGCGACACTCTACATTGCTTGCATTTTCAATTTTATTATTCTGCATGATAAATACCTCGCTTATTTCTTAGAATTAATTTATGGCTATTCTGTTGCGTTCTGTGACGCTTTGTGTTATGGTTTGGTTGCACTATCTAAACCTTTTTGTTATAATCAAACAACAACAAGGTTTTTGTATTGGTCCATACATGGGTTCGCTGTTCATGTATGGACCTTTCTTTTTATAACTGCGATAATCCAGACAGTATGAAAGCTACTGCTATTACTGGACTTATTAACTGCGTCAGCATTAACAAGCACCCAATAACTATGATCACTTGCCCTAAATGTCTATCTTGCATGATTCCACCTCTTTCTTTAAATCGTTCATGCTGTCACTTTCTCTTTTGTTTTCAACATTCTGTTTAATATAAATTCAAGTTCATTTGTACACCCATCTTCCTTTGATGATTTTTTTATTTGTTCGCTCATGCCCTCGGCAGTTTCAAACGTTGTTTTAAATTCATTTGTTGTTATCGTTGGGTTAGTCAATGGTATACACTTATTTATTGCTTCATACAAACCCTTATATTTTCCATCCCATTGTTCACCTATTACTTCAATGTTTGGCGATAGTGTTAACGATGTACAAGTATTGTTATACATATCAATCACTTCTTGTGCTTCTGGATAACTGGATTTTGCACAATTATTATTTATATATTTATCTATCTCTTTATCTTCCTCTCTCTCTTTCTCTATGTTACATTCTGTTTCACTAGTAACCTTGGTTTGTTTCCCTTGTAACATAGAGTTGTTACACTCTGTTTCATTGGTAACATCATCTTGCTTCGCATTATTACTGTTTGTTTCCTTTGTAATATTATCTTGTTTCATCATGTTATTTTTTTGTTTCGCTTCTCTAGCTTTTTTAGCCTTTTCCCTAGCTCTATACTCTTGAACTCTTAAAGTACTTTCTGCAAGAGAACCAACAAACTGATTGACTTCATCAAAATAACAACCATCTTCTTCAATCTCTACAAGTTCTAAGTTACTCAATGTATCTAGTGTAGCTTTTACAAGTTCTGCATCTTCATTGATCTGAATTGCTATTTCTTCGCTTATACTTTGTGTTGCACGTTGGAACATATAATATCCGTCTGTGTTTTTTACTGCATCTAACATTTTGAAATATAAAACGATTTTTGTATTTCCGTTTTCTGTCTTTCTTATAATCTTTGTCTTAACCCTGTCAAAATAGTTTTCTGGAATATGTATCCAGTTATAACGCGGGTCCTTTTTATCTTCTTTTTTATTTGCCATCTTCTAACACCTCGCTTTCTGCCTTAATACCCATTCTTTCAAACAAATAAGCTCTGTTGACGTTTCCAGAGATAGTCATATAGCCTTTTTCTTTCAGCTCATTGTTTAACTGTCTCATGATTTTGTACGCTGTGGACTTTCCGCAGTTCAATAGTTCGCTTACCTCGTCAGCTTTTGCAAATACTGTCATATTCTTCACTCCCTTTCATAATCTACATAGCTACATAATGCTTTATTAAGGCTTTCTAGTGCTGTTTGCTCGCCTAACACGCCGTAATTGGTGTGAAAATGTATGTCGTCCTGCACGTTCTGTATCGTACAGTTATACAGCACATAATACTTGATAAATCCTTTAATGATTTCCAGATCACTAAGGTTTCCGTGTGCTAGATCAAACAACCAGATTTTCATATTATCGTTGTACCTCATATCTCACCGCCTTTCATTCATTCTAAAGCCATGCCACGACCTTTTTTTACTCAATAATCTGTTCTACTTTGACATTTAATGCCTTGGCAAGTCTGCCTGCACACATTGGCGTCACTTCTCTGCTGTTTAGAATCACGTTAATTCGTGCCCTACTGCACCCATAAGCGTTTGCTAATGCTGTGATTGACATTAGGTTATTGCCTAATTGAATATCAATTTTTTCTCTGCTTAATTTTAATTTGTTCACTATATCACCTCTTTCTACAAAAACTTTTGCTTGCATTTATAAGATAACGAAAACTTTTGCTTTTGTCAATATCATTTTGAAAACTTTTGCTTTTGTTTTTTTGTATTGTATGTTATCTTGTATATATGGAGGTGTTGCATGACAGTAGGCGAAAATATCCGAAAAATGAGAAAGATAAGAGGCATGACACAAGCCGAACTGGGAAAGAAAATAGGTGTGTCATACCAACAAATAGGACAATATGAAAACGGAAAAAGAAACCCCAAATTACAAACAATAGCAAAAATCGCTGTTGCTCTTGACGTTTTGTTACTGGATTTAGTAGACACAGACGACCCAATATTGCAAAATGAAATATCTGCTATAAATATACCAGACTTGAACTATATAAATTCTGTTTTAAGGTCAACGCGTTCCCAATATATTTATGAATTAAATCGAATACTAAGTGATGAAAAAGACATTCAACAATTATTTTGGGATTTATTAACCAATTTCAATTTATTGAATGAGTTTGGAAAAAAGGAAGCTGTTAAACAAATAGAGCTGTTTTCTAAAATACCAGATTATAGAAAAGACGATGATAAACAAGAATAAAAAAAAAAACCGCCACTTATAAAAAAGTGACGGTGTCCGTTTTACTTTTTAGACAAAAGTAAAAGAGAAGAATTTAAAATTAATACAATTATTATACTAATAAAATACACATAATGCAAGGGATATATAAAAATATTCATTCTAAAGCCATGCCACGACTTAGAAAGGATTTTTATATTATGAGTGTACAAATAGCAACATGGACAAACAAAAAAGGGATTCAAACAAGATATTATGCTGTTGTCTGGAATCCTACCACACACAAAAAAGTACGTGGAAAGAATCGCAAAAAGAAAAAAGACGCTGTACTTGATGAAGCAAAAATCATAAAAGAACTTGCTTCTGGAAGTCACAGCGTCACAGATCATGAAACATTCGGTCGTTGTGCTGAATTATGGCTTGAAACTGCCCCAAACTTATACAGACCTAGCACACTAAAGACATACAAATATTATTACCATAATTATATTAAGAATGTCTTTGAGAGCTTGCAGATTGACTATATACAACCTTTAATGATTCAGAGGTATGTTAATACCCTTAGTGCAAATTACAAGCCCGAAACGGTAAATAAATGTATTAACATACTATCAAACATTTTTAAATTTGCTATACAGACATTAAGGGTATTAGCTCCGACCGATAACCCAATGATCGGAATTAAACGTCTAAAAAAACAATATGAAAAAAAAGTAACATGGACAGACGAACAAATATCAAGATTCTTGAATAGTCCAGTTATCAAGGCGAACCACTATTACCCAATGTTCTGTGTATCGTTATTGTTAGGTTGTCGCCCTGCTGAAGTCTGCGGTCTGTGTGACGATGATCTAATAAACGAATATCAAGAAATAACCATACACCGAACACTTGATAAAGACGGCAATACAAACGACACGAAAACAACCGGTTCAATACGTGCTTTATATCTGCCCGACAAGCTGTATTGCATCATCAAAGACACACAGACACGCAAATTACAGCTTAAAAGCTACCACCCCGATTATCAGCACGACTTTTTATTTACAACTGTTAAAGGGCGACCAGTGAACCCAAACCGCTATTCTATGTACTTTAGAAAAGCATTAAAAGAGTTTAACAATAAGGAAGTTGAACCCTTGCCACTGATCCCATTATATAATTGTCGTCATTCATTTGCAACGAACAACTATGAACGTGGCGAAAGTGACAAGGTGTTATCTGATATTATGGGAAATAGCCCAAAGACGTTTATACAATCATACGCCCACATTAGACGTAGGCAATCAGACAAGGCAGTTATTGAGTATGTTGAAAAAATATTTTAAAAACTTCCTCAAAAAACTTCCTCAAAAAATAACACGACACGACACCAGAAAACTAAAAAAGCACTGAAACCGCATAAATACGTGCTTTTCAGTGCTTTTTATTTAGAGCGATAGACGGGGCTCGAACCCGCGGTCTCGACCTTGGCAAGGTCGCGCGTTACCAACTACGCCACTATCGCATATTTATTTTTTCGGAACAGATAATATATTATCGTATTTATCCTTTCTTGTCAACATCTATTTTTATTTTATTGTCATAATTCATCCACTATAGTAAAATAAAACTAACATATATCCATCGTTGGTGGAGAATTAAAATCCTATACGAAAATGATGAATGAAGCCAGAGATCTTGCAACTGATCGAATGATCGAAGATGCTCAAAATATGGGAGCTGATGCTGTTATTAATGTCAGGTATTCTTCAGTTATGCAGGGTGCAGCTGAGATCATTGTTTATGGAACAGCTGTAAAATTCTTATAAACTAACAAAAAGGTACTGAATTCCTCTTCTGTCTAAATTGGAATTCAATACCTTTTTATTTATTTTCTCTCTATAAATTATAATAAAGATTTATATAATCCAATAATATCTTCTACACTTGCATCTTTAGGATTTCCTGGTGCGCATGCATCTGCATAAGCTGATTCTGCTAAAAACTGTAAATCTTCTTCTTTTACAATTTCTTTTAAGTCTGCTGGTATTCCGACATCTGCTGATAATTTCTTAACCGCATCAACGGCTGCTTTTCTGTATTCTTCCTGTGTCATATCTTCGACACCTTCAACACCCATTGCTTTTGCGATATATTTGTATTTGTCTCCTGTTGCATCTGCATTGTATTCCATAACTGTTGGAAGTAAGATTGCATTAGCTACTCCATGAGGTGTGTCATAAACTGCACCTAATGCGTGAGCCATAGAATGTACGATTCCTAGTCCTACGTTTGAGAATCCCATTCCTGCAATGTACTGTCCCATTGCCATTCCTTCTCTTCCTTCTGGTGTATTTTCAACTGCTCCTCTTAAGTTCTCAGAGATCAGTTCGATTGCTTTGATATGGAACATATCTGTCATTTCCCATGCTGCTTTTGTTGTGTATCCTTCGATCGCATGCGTTAATGCATCCATACCTGTTGCTGCTGTTAATCCTTTTGGCATAGAAGACATCATTTCTGGGTCGATCACTGCGATAACTGGAATGTCATGTGGATCTACGCATACGAATTTACGTTTCTTTTCTACATCTGTGATTACGTAGTTGATCGTTACTTCAGCTGCTGTTCCGGCTGTTGTTGGTACTGCGATGATTGGTACACAAGGCTTCTTAGTATCTGCAACTCCCTCCAAGCTTCTTACATCTTCAAATTCTGGATTGTTGATGATGATTCCGATAGCTTTTGCTGTATCCATGGAAGATCCACCACCGATTGCGATCAGATAGTCAGCCTCTGCTGCCTTAAATGCTGCAACTCCTGTCTGTACATTTTCGATCGTTGGGTTTGGTTTGATCTGTGAATATACTTCATAAGCAAGTCCTGCGTTATCTAAGACATCTGTTACTTTCTTTGTAACTCCGAATTTTACAAGATCTGGATCAGAACAGACAAACGCTTTTTTGAATCCACGTTTTGTTGCTTCTGTTGCGATCTCCTGAATTGCTCCTGCTCCGTGATATGATGTTTCATTTAATACGATACGATTTACCATTTTGTACACTCCTTTTTCCCTTGACAATTTTTTAACTATCTCTATTATAAAATTGTTTTTTCACGAAAACAAGTTACACATTTGGCAAAATGTAAAAAATGTTACACATTATCAAAAGTGTAACATTTTCTTATCTTTATATATCTTTAAATAAATCATAAAGTTTCGGTGGCATCGCTTCGATCAGCTGATCTGCCAGCTGTTCCGGTGACATCTTCATTCCTGTTGTCGCCCATTCTACAGTCATTGCAATCGACCCTCTGCAATACATTCTCAATAAGAATTCTAATTCCTCTGGAATTTTATCAGCGCCCTGTTTGTGAATGATATCACAATAAAACTGATAAATACACTGATAATCGTACTCCATCAGACAATTCTGACTTTCACTTGAAAATGCTGCAGCAAAAAATTGTCCTTCACCTTTGATGAATTCAAACTTCTTAATAAGACCTTCTCTCAACGTCAGACTGATACCCATCTGTTTAAATGACATCTGTGCCAACACATCAAAATACCAATTGATCAGATCATATTTGTCTTTAAAATGTCGGTAAAAAGTGGGACGAGTTACATCACACTGATCTACAATCTGTTTGACCGTGATCTTGTCTACTGGAGTATGTACCAGTAATTCTTTCATTCCATTTGCTAATTTATATTTCATCTTCTCTGATGCATCCATCTTATTCCCACCTTCTTTCGTATATGATTCTATTTTACCTTATTACTTATATTTACGAAAGACAAAAAGGCGATTATCTGTTTTTTCTGCATTTTTAAAATGCATTTCTTATCACAGATCATCGTCTTTTTATTTATTATCAAAAAACTTCATGCTTAATAAGCGGCTTTTCCTCTTCCACCACATAAACTATCAAATTCTTTTAATTTATTTTTTGCCTGCTGTGAAACATTTCTTGGAACTTGAATCTGAACTACTGCGTATTGATCTCCTTTCTGGGATGGATTCTTCATCAGTGGCATACCTTTGCCACGTAGTCTGATCTTAGATCCTGACTGAGTTCCTTCTTTGATCTTGCAAATAACATTTCCATATAATGTTTTGATCACAGCTTCTCCTCCACATACTGCGGTGCTAAACGGAACATTGATCGTTGTATACACATCATTTCCTTTTCGTTCAAATCCTGGTTTTTCACCAACGGTTACTTTCAGGAATAAATCTCCTGCTTCTCCACCGCCCATTCCTGGATTACCTTTTCCTCTTAAACGGACGCTTTTTCCAGTATCAATTCCGGCTGGAATGTGAACCTGCAGTGACTGGGTTACACCATTTTGATCCTGCAGATGAATGACTTTATCACAGCCAGTTACTGCTTCGTCAAAGCTGATGGAAATATCGGCATGAGCATCAGAACCTTTCTGTTTAAATGAACCACTTCTGAATCCACTGCCACCAAATCCACCAGAAGATCCAAAACCACCCTGATGGAAACTGCTTCGATGGAATCCTTTACTTCTGTTGCTACCTCCGAACATACTTCCGAAGATATCACTAAAGATATCATCACCATCTCCACCTTCAAAATGGAACTCCTGATATCCTCCATGATTTCCACCATAGTTCTGATAATTTTTATAAAATTCAGATTCTGCACCGGTTCCGTCAAAGGCAGCATGGCCATACTGATCGTACAGTTTTCGTTTCTCTGGATCACTTAAAATATTATAGGCATCCGTCACTTCTTTGAATTTCTGTTCTGCTGTTTTATCTCCAGGATTCATATCTGGGTGATATTTTTTTGCCAGTTTACGATAAGCCTTCTTGATGGCTTTCTCATCTGCAGTTTTGCTGATTCCAAGAACTTCATATAAATCACGTTTTGCTGCCATTTTGTTTCACCTTCTTTTCCTTTCTCTCCTCAGATATAAAGAATTCCCCGGGAATCTGATCATCCCGGGGAAAGTTCTTTTATCCTTCGATCGTGACGAATTTCTTTTCTTCCACTTTCTTCTCCGGAGCTTTCTTCGGAATATCCAGCATCAGAATACCATTCTCATATTTACCGTGGATATCTTTTTCTGTGATATCTTTGCCAACATAAAAGCTTCTGCTCATATTGCCTGCATAACGCTCACGGCGGATGTATTTACCTTCTTTGTCTTTCTCGTCTTTATCAAGTCCTTTGGCTGCACTGATCGTTAAATAACCATCTTTCAGTTCCGCTGTAATTTCATCTTTCTTGAATCCTGGAAGGTCGATCGCTACTTCGTAGTTACCGTCTTTTTCCTTCACATCTGTCTTCATCAGGTTCTTTGCGTGTTTACCATACAGTTCTTTATCAATATCTGGGAAAGAAAAATCCATCCAGTCGTCGTTAAATAAGTTTCCTCCAAAAATACTAGGCATCATCATCATAAGTCATCTCTCCTTTTTCTTTATAATAATGTTTTGGCGTGTCAGGTTTGGATTCCTGACACTTGCCTTTTATGTGAAGCGTATTGAGAAGTTCTCAATACGACTTGTTGTATCTTGTTGGGCCTTCGGTTCTTTGGCTTCTCTCTTAAGCCCTTCCCTCTTGCTCTAGTTGTAATATAACACCTATTATTAGCACTGTCAAGAGGTGAGTGCTAATTTTTTTAAAATTTTTTATTTCATAGGGGATTTCATCAAAATTTCCTATGAAATAAAAAATAATCGTCTGGAAAAACAGCATTAGAAAATTCTCTAGCTGTCTTTCCAGACGATCATTTATTTTTTATCATATACTGAAAAACTTCAGTTGACCAAGATACAAATTATAATTCCTTAGCTAATTTAGCTTCACGTCGCTTCTCTAAATTAGAAACAATAATACTACAACTAGCATCTCCAGTAATATTAACAGTAGTACGTCCCATATCAAAAATACGGTCAACTCCTGCAACTAACGCAATACCATCTACTGGAAGTCCTACAGATGTTAATACCATAGCCAGCATGACCATTCCAGCTCCTGGAACTCCTGCTGTTCCGATGGATGCTAAAGTTGCTGTTAAAATGACTGTTAACATCTGAGATAGCGTTAAGTTAATTCCGTAACAAGATGCAATGAAAATTGCACAAACGCCCTGATAAATGGCTGTTCCGTCCATATTGATCGTTGCTCCTAATGGAAGTACAAAAGATGCGATCTCACGATCTGATCCTAATTTTTCTACACATTCTAAGTTGATCGGAAGTGTTCCTACAGATGATGCACTGGAAAATGCGAACATGATTGCTGGTAACATTCCTTTGAAGAACTGTAATGGACTTAATCCACCCATTGTTTTGACTGCCATAGAGTAAACAACAACTGCATGTACGATATAGCAGATATATGCTGCTAATAATACCATTGCTAAAGATCCGATGATCATTGCTCCGTTTTCAGCGATTACTGGACATAATAAGCAAAATACACCGATTGGTGATAATTTTAAGATCATTTCCATACATTTCATGAAGACTGCATTCAGATCATTAAATGCTGTAACCAGACGATGGTTCTGTTCTTCTCCGATCAGGATGATTCCGAATCCAAGTAAAACCGCCATAACGATAACCTGTAACATATTGGCTTCAACCATTGGTGATACAAAGTTTGATGGGAAGATATTTACAAGTGTATCCATTAAAGATGTTGTTTCTCCCATTTTATAAGACAAGTTTGTTGTTGCGATAACTGGGAACATTCCTTTAAAAAGGTTTCCCCCGATCAGACCGATCGTGATCGCAAATGCTGTTGTACACATATAATATACAACTGTTTTTAATCCGATAGATCCAACCTTCTTGATATCACGCATAGAAATGATTCCACACATAATAGAGAATAATACGATTGGAACGACGATGAATTTTACAAGATTCAGGAAGATTGTTCCAAATGGTTTGATATACGTGTTTGCAAATGTTGCATGATTCTGCATCAGAAGTCCTGCTGCGATAGCTAAGACTAACGCAATGAAAATCTGCATTGCCAAAGACATTTTTTTCTTTTCTTTCATAGTATCTCTCTTTCTAAACTCAAAAATTTAATAGGCTCAAAAATAAGGCACTGCTCCATTGCAATGCCTTATTTTCTGCATTTTTCCTTGATGATTTTATCATAATCATCTTGTGAAATCAATATATTTATACTTGGAAAACATGATAAAACTTCTTTTTAACTTACTTTAAATGAAAGAAGATCATCTCTACTTAACGGTCTTGTATAATAATATCCTTGAATCAAGTCTACACCCCATTCTTCTAATAGTGCAACTTCTTTTTGTGTCTCTACACCTTCTGCAACAACTTTATGCCCAAGATTCTGCAAGATCGATACCATATTCTTGTATAATAATGCGATCTGCTGGTCTTCACAAATACCATCTAACATAGAATGATCAAGTTTCACTGTTGAAAATGGCAATTTCAAAATAGTATTCAAATTCGCATACCCTGATCCGAAATCGTCCAGACAGATTTCGATTCCAACTTCTCGAAAATCTGAAATTGTCTTGTATAATTCCTCACTGTACTCTGTTGCAACTGTTTCTGTCACTTCAAACTGAAACCAGCTGTATGGAAGTTCTAATTCATTGATGATCTTAAACAGTTCCTGACTATATCCAGTTTTCAACAACTCTAATGGTGAAAGATTGATCTTGATGCTTCCAATCTGTTTCATAAGTGCCGTATGACTCTTCATAAAGCGACAGATTCTTCGAAATTGCAGCTTTCCAAGTTCAATGATCTGTCCATTCTTCTCTGCAAGATTAATAAAGATATCTGGCGGGATCATTCCCAAGGTTGGATGTTTTAAACGACTTAATGCCTCCATTGTCACATAATGGCCATCTTTTACCGAATATAATGGCTGATAATATACTTCGAACAGATCATCCTCAATCGCAGTATTCATATATTTCTTCACACGCTGTTCATATAAGAATCCCTGTCTTGTTGTTTCGCTATTCTCTATCAACGTTGTCTTATCTGATTTTGGTTTTAACAAGATCAGATATTCAAGGTATGCCAACATCATATCATTGTCCACAAGCTCTTCAGCATCTGTTATTCCACAGATCGTTGCTGGAAAATCAATCATCTCATCTCCAATATCAAATGGTGTCTGAAACAACTCCATTACTTCTTGTTTTGTTTTTTCATAATCTGCTTGACTCATAGAAAAGATCAAAAACTGATTCCCATGAATTCGAAAAATATAATTTCCCTCTGTAATCTGATTTAATTCATCTGCAACATCGATCAGCAACTTGTCTCCTACACTGTTTCCATATAATTTATTCACTTGTTTTAACTTCCATATACTGATCTGTAATACATGGAATTTCTGTTCTCGTTTCATCTGTTCTGGAATCCACTGATTTAAATATCCTTTGGCAAATACGCCCGTTAGACTATCAACAACTGTCTGTGGATTATAAAGTGTCCAAAATATAATAAAAATACCAATGATCAGACCAAATTCCGTCAACAAATATTGTGAATAAACAGCCTCGATCGCTGTACATACGAATCCAACTACAACAAATTCCCAAACAGCACGAAGTTCATTTTTCCCATACTCATCTTGATGGAAAATGAAATTATACATTGCTATCACAACAAAAAAGAACGTATAGACATATATCATCAAATACCATGGCCCATATAAATATTCTCCATTTGTATTACAATAAAAAAACTGCCCATGAAAGATATTAAGGATCACAAGAGACTCCATAAAAATGACTGGAATCATACCAAGCATGATATTTCTTTTTTTCATCTTATGCTCACAATATCTCAAGATTTGTATCAACCCATAAAACACATATGGGATCAATACTTCCATCAGATATAAAAATGTCGTAACCCCAATGATCAGCGAATTATATGCTGGATTCCTCTTCTGGATCAACATACAGCTGACCAGATCTGAAATACTGCATAGCGCAGCTCCAACGATAAAGATCCAGAAAAGCTTTCCACTAATTCCTGTTAATTGTTTGTATCTTACAAAATGAACAAAAAGGATCAAGAGAAATATCAATCCTGCGATCAAAAAGTCCATATTATATTGAATCATTTCCCCCACTCTTTCTTCTCTTCTTGCTTTTTATGATAGTTTGTTCTGCAGTTTCTTTTTATGTTTCCTTCGGGTCAAATCTTGCATAACCAACAGACACATATGGCAGCCTTATATCTCCAATTCTAATATTCCCCTTGAAATTTTATGTTTTCCCCTATGTATTTTAGTATATCATTCTAAAAACAATTTTGGAATCATGATTTCAATATAAAATGTATGGCAAACATGATCTGTAATACGAAGATTCCAGGAATCCCTAATTTAAAATACCATTTTCTTGTCTTATGATGAAAGACTGTCATCCCGATCATGGCTCCTATCGAACCGCCGATCAGTGCTAAACCGATCAGTTTTTTCTCTCTGATGCGCCATTGTCTTGTCATCGCTCTCCATTTATCTAGGCCGTATAAGGCAAATGTTATAATATTTATAATGATCAGATATAAATGTATATATGCCGATTGCATTTGTAAGTCTCCTCTTTTGCTCTCACAACTTCTTCCACATGTTTCGCAACCGTCGTACAGCATCCTCCGACTGCACTTGCTCCTGCTTCATGTAGCTATATGCATATTCTTCGAAAGATAATGCAGACTGTTTTCCAAACCAGACTTGCCGTCTCACCGATTCGGTAGTATTCTTTCATCTATGATTCACTCTTTTCTCTCAAAGCTATTTTTCTTTACCATAGCATACTTTTGTTACTTCTGAACCATATCCATTGCAAATAAGGCTGCTCCAAGTGCCCCGCATAACTGAGCTTTATCACTGATCACAAGAGTTGTTCCAAGTTTTTCTTCCAGTGTCTTTACCAGACCTTTATTCTTAGATACACCACCTGTCATCATATAGCGTTCTTCTCCTCCAACTCGTTTTGCAAGAGCTGCTGTTTTGGATGCAACGGCTTTATTTAATCCGTGAACAATGTCATCGGTTTCTTTGTTCTGCGCGATCAAGGATACGACTTCTGATTCTGCAAATACCGTGCACATACTGGAGATTGTGATATCTTCTTTGTATGTAAGTCCTGCTTCACTCATCTGGTCCAGATCCATTTCCATTGTTCTTGCCATCATCTCTAAAAATCGTCCGGTTCCAGCTGCACATTTATCATTCATAACAAAGTTTGCAACCGCTCCATTTTCGTCAAGACGAATGACCTTGCTGTCCTGTCCACCGATATCAATGACCGTTCTCACTTCTGGATTTAAGAAATGTGCTCCTCTTGCATGGCATGTGATCTCTGTGATACTTTTATCTCCATCGGTGATTGCCGTTCTTCCATATCCTGTTGTTACCATAGCATCGATATCTTCTCTCTGAAGTTTTGCCTGTTTTAGGGCCTCTTCCAAAGCTCGTTCTGCTCCCATCGCTGCTCCAGCACCTGTTGGCAGAATGATTCCTGTCACGATTTCTCCATCTTTATTCAAAATAACAACGTCTGTACTTGTAGATCCGCTGTCGATTCCTGCAAAATATCCTTTTCCCATTTTCTTCTCACCACTTTCTAAATTGTCCATATTCATGCTTTCTGCAAATGCTTCTAATCTTGTCAGTAACTGTCCGCTGCTCTGCACTGTATAGTCTGACTCGATCTTTAATAATGGCACTGTAATGTTTTGTTTTACCTGTGCATACTCAAAACTGTAGAAATCACAAAATTTGACCGTATGGTAAATGATCCCTTTTAAGTTTGGATCATTATACAAACGTTTTCTTCCGCTGTTATCCATCATACGCATACAAGGTGTCTGTCCTAAAAGTTCTGCCGCATACCATTCCATTAATTCATTAAAATCATCTGTCTTTGGTGGCTTTACTTCACCGACGCTTCGGTTATTGACACAAGTATCATTCTCCACTGAATATGGCATGAATTCTTTGACCATTTCATATAATTCATTTCCCATTCTTGCCCCAAGAACACTGATATATGGTTCTTTCTGCTTTTCTGGTTCTTTAAATGCTTCAACAAATTTTTTTTGATCAAATTCAGATCCTTTGTAGGCTCCATAGGCTCTTGCAAGTCCTTTTAACTGTAAAACAGTTCGTTCCCTGCTGCATTCTCCGTCACAGTGCAGCATATCGATCATATATAAAAAATCAAGTTTTCCACTGTCTTCCAGAATATCATAGACACTTCGGATCGTATCACAGCAGTTTACTAAAACCAGTTCTTTTACTTTCCCAGTCATAACTGCTTCTAAGACAGCTTTTCCAAATCCACAGATATTTGGATGTGCGATCTGATCTGCGAGATCAAATCCTTCCGGCATCTGGTTTAAATTCTCACATTCCCCGCCAAATGCCTGCAATAATTCAATTGGTGTATATTTACAAACGTAATATGTCTTACTCATCTTGTCCACCTTCCATTTCTTCAGCTCCAAGCATCTCTAAAAATGCTCCTAGTCTTGTTGAAGTCTGTCCTTCTCCGCCGTGGCTTCGGTCACATCCATCTCCGTCTAATAACAGCATTGGAATTCCTGCTTCTTCAAACTTCTTCTTGGCAAGCTGTGCTGCTCCAAGTGTATGTTTACATCCCCAGTGTCCAAACCAGACAGCTCCATCTGCTTTCACATCTTTTGCATGGCGGATTCCGGCTTCAATTCTTCTTACCGCACTTCCATTTAATCCATGATAGACCATTCTTCTCGCCATCGCATCGTATGGATCTTCTGGATCAAAATCAGGTTCGAATGTACGACTTAACTCGCATCCTGCGATCTGTGCATTCTCATTAAATGCCAGTGCTTCCTGTACTGCACCTGACCAGAATGGGATCGTGTGCATCCAGTAGATCTTCTTTCCTTTTTTCTTTGGTGCTTTTTCGATATCTTTTAATAACTGATCCACATATTTCTCTTCTTCTTTTGTTCCCAACAAAATATTATTTGTCATTCCTGCAAAAAGCGGTGTGACAAGATCTGTTTTGATATCTTTATCTGCGGATTTTTTCTGACATTCAATGAACTTATCCATCGTACGTTTGCTTCGTCTCATTCGTTCTTTTAGTCCATCTTCTGTAATCGTCTTTCCAGTACATTTTTCTAAAAATACTTTCAGATCTCTGATCTGATCTGCGACATATTTGACGTTATCTTCATTTTGCTGCATTGGTACATCGATCGCAAATGCTGGTACATCATATAGTTTTGCTAATGTTTTGAATGTTAGCAGATTTGCATCGCAAGTAAGGTTTGTGTATACGATACATTTGGGCTTTGGAAGGATCTTCTTCTGTGCCGCTCCCAAAAATGTCTTATGATAGCTGCATAGTGTCTCTGAAATTCCTGTGTTCTCTGCCTGCTGTAAAAATGCTCGTTCTGCATTTGATGCGGAAAGATAGCAGGAAAATGCTTCTACATTATATGGATGTAATCCTGCTTCGTGTAAGATCTCACATGGTGTAAAGATACTGACGATCGCACATTCCTGAGGATTCTTAAGTGGCATCAGCATCGTGTTCATCATCAGATTTGCGAGATATCTATCTGCTGGCAGTAATCGTTTGTCTGGTGTAAATTTATATTTTAAGTTCTGAGCTTCCCATCCAAGTTTTAATAATACTCTTGCTCTGTCTGGATTTGTATTTGCCCATTTCTCGATATATTTTCCGTATGTCTCTATGATCTGCATATTTATTTCACGTCCTTTTTTTGTTCTAAAGAACTATATTACTTGTTATTTTTCAAAAAATCAACGATTAAATTTGGCACAATACATATATATGTATACATTTTACGGATTTTTGTGATAAAATGAATTTTTATGCTTAAGAAAGGATTTGGTAATTTTATTATGAATAATGATAAAGAATTTTTAGCAACGGAACCCATTGGGAAACTGCTTTTAAGACTGGCAATTCCGACTTTGGCCGCTCAGATGATCAATATGCTTTACAATATTATTGACCGTATTTATATTGGACATATTCCTGGAAGTGGCGCTTTAGCTCTGACTGGAGTTGGAGTTTGTATGCCGCTGATCATGATCATTTCGGCATTTGCCGCTCTTGTTGGAAATGGTGGTGCCCCTCGTGCTTCGATCTTGATGGGTAAGAAAGATCTTGATTCTGCGGAAAATATTCTTGGAAATTGTTTTACGATGCAGATCATTATCTCTGTGATCCTGACTTTGATCATGTTCTTTGGAAACCGTACATTTTTGATGGCATTTGGAGCTAGTGAAAATACGATCGAATATGCGGTTAGTTATATGAATATTTATTCACTTGGTACGATCTTTGTGCAGTTAACACTTGGAATGAATGCGTTTATCACGGCACAGGGATTTGCAAAGACTGGAATGTATTCTGTTTTGATCGGGGCTGTGATCAATATTATTCTAGATCCAATTTTTATCTTTGCATGCCATATGGGTGTTCGTGGTGCTGCACTGGCTACGATCATTTCTCAGGCTTGTTCTTGTATCTGGGTGTTGAGTTTCTTATTTGGGCCAAAATCTACACTTCGTATCAAGAAACAGCATATGCCTTTGAGTGCTCCGGTGATCCTGCCTTGTCTGGCTCTTGGGCTTTCCCTATTTATCATGCAGGCAAGTGAAAGCATTATCTCTGTATGTTTTAATTCTTCCTTATTAAAATATGGTGGAGATGTTGCAGTTGGTGCAATGACGATCCTTACAAGTGTCATGCAGTTTGCAATGCTTCCTCTTCAGGGACTTGGACAGGGTGCACAGCCAATCATGAGTTATAATTATGGTGCCAAAAATGCAGATCGTGTAAAGAGCACTTTCTTCCTTTTATTAAAGGCAAGTTTGACTTATTCTGTGATCTTATGGGTACTTGTCATGGTATTTCCTCAGGTATTTGCAGGTATCTTTACTTCCAATCCTGCATTAGTTGCATTTACCAAAAATGCACTTCGTGTTTATATGGCAGTCATGTTCATGTTCGGAATTCAGATTTCATGCCAGATGGCATTTAACTCTCTTGGAAAAGCAATTTCTTCTATTGTTGTTGCGGTTATGAGAAAGTTTGTGCTTTTGATTCCACTCATTTATATCATGCCACATATTTTCACAGCTGATCAGACAACGGCTGTTTACATGGCAGAACCAGTTGCTGATTTTATTGCGGTGACATTTACAGCAATCTTATTTTCTGTTCAATTTAAGAAAGCTTTGTCTGCAATCCGTGGACAGTAATTGGTCAAACATAGACTTTGAGTATATTAAATATTTTTCTGAATTTTGGTCATCTTTCGGACAGATAGAAATTTTCTATTTATACTCAATACACCTCTGTTTTTACAAGTTAAAATCTAATCATGACAATCTCCACTTTCATCCCAAACCAATACCCCAGTCTCCATGGCTTCTTCATACTTCGATATCTTATAAGCTAATCTCTCCACCGTACTTTCAATCTGTGCTTTTTGTTCTTTCAAAGCATTCATCTGCTCCTGCAATAACTCTAATCTTGCAGGAATCGTATTATCTCCTTCTTTATATAATTTTACATACTCGATCATAACCTCTATTGGAAGTCCTGCACTTCTCATACAAATGGCTAATTCTACCCATCCCAGGTCTGATTCCTGATAGTCTCTGATTCCATTTGGCCTTCTCGTTACTTTTGGGATCATTCCGACTCTTTCGTAATATCTTAAGGTATCTGCAGAGATATCATATTTTTCTGCTACTTCTTTAATCGTCATAGTATTGCTTGCTCCTTTCTACTTATTTCTGAGTTTATTTTAATCCTTGGAGCAGGGTTTAAGTCAAGATTTTTCTGATCTCCTCATGTATATCTGGTCTTTTATATGATAATTTGTTAAAATGATTTGGATACCACTTTTAATCTGAAAAGATTTAGAAGGAGATTTCTATGACTTATTATGATATTTTATTTAGTTTCTTTATCTATGGTTTTCTTGGTTGGTGTACCGAAGTTGCATATGCTGCTTTTAAACAACATTCTTTTGTAAACCGTGGATTCTTAAATGGTCCGATCTGTCCGATCTATGGGATTGGCGTGACCGTTGTCGTTGCTTTGTTGCAACCTTATGTTGGGAATCTGATCTTACTTTATATTACTTCTACCATTCTTGTTACATTTCTTGAATGGCTGACTGGATTTCTGCTTGAGAAGTTATTTCATCATAGATGGTGGGATTATTCTGAGCTGCCTTTGAATATTGGCGGTTATGTATGTCCTTTATTTTCTGCGATCTGGGGTGTCGCTTGTGTGTTGATCGTGAAGCTTATTTATCCTTTTACGGATAAACTGGTTTCATTTCTTCCAGTATGGTTTGGTAAATTCCTGCTTGTATTATTAATGATCACGATTTTCGTTGATGTTTGTATTACTGTTCAGGGTATTTTAAAGTTCAACAAACGTCTGGCTCTTATGGAGGATATTGCGAAAGAATTGCGTAATATTTCTGATCAGATCGGTGAGAATATTTATGACAGTATGATGGATGGCTTGGAAGCTCAGGATCGAATGAAAGCTCGTGCGGATGTTATTCGTGAGAAAGTAGATGAAGTGAAACAGGAAAATACTGAAGAAGTCAAAGCTCGTATGGATTCTATGAAGCAACGTGCATTTGAACTTCGCACTAGATATGAAAACATGGCAAAGCTTCCTACATTCACATCTCGTCGTATCTTGCGTGCATTCCCTAAGATGATGCCTCGTGAGCATGTAAGAGAATTTGGACAGTTGTGCCGGATCTTGAAGAAGCGAAGGGATGAATTGAAGAAAAAATAGCTGGATTTTAAAAGGAATTGCTTAGTTGTTTGCAGTTCCTTTTTGTACTGTCTTTACATATAATTTATTATTTATTGATAAGCTGATAGATAAGTATTCTTAGTATAAAAATATAATTTTGTTGAAAAATGTTACTTATATAGCGTGAAATATTTCATTAGGACATTATACGCACCCCAGTGGTTTGGATAACTGAAATTATTGAATATTATAATTTCTCCTGTGCATAAATAGACAAATCCCCATTCGCTCCATAAGCAATCGCACAAACGATCACAAATAGTACCATATTAGCTCCTCCAAATACTTCCAGTCCGATCATGATCGGTGCGATCAGTGTATTTGTGGCACTTCCAAAAACTGCTGCGTATCCTAATGCTGCACATAACATTGGTGGCAGTCCGAATAGTCCACCTAGAATTACTCCAAGAGATGTTCCGATTGAGAATAATGGTGTAACTTCTCCGCCCTGAAATCCAATTGCTAATGTAAAGATCGTAAATAGCAATTTTAGGATCCAGTCATACCCGTAGATCGTCTGTCCTGTAAATCCTGCTGAGATCAGGTTTGTTCCGAGTCCGCTGTATCTTGATCCATGAACAGCAAATAATAATACCGCCAATGGAATCGCCATAAATCCGATTCTCAAAAACTGATTCATAATCTTTTCACCCATAAATGCTTTTAATTTGCTTAGTGAGAATGAAAATAATCGTCCTGTCAGTCCAAAAATAATCCCAAGGCAGATCACAGCTGCAATCGTCTTTGTTCCTGACAGATTTACTGTATCTTTCATTACAACTGAAAACTTTTCCAATCCAAGACTATGTGATGTAAATGCTGCTGTATATGCGGATGCTAACGCTGGAAGTAACGCTTCATAATCCATTTTCCCTATGACAATCACTTCAATGGCAAAAAAAGTTGCACTTAGTGGTGTCTGAAACAGACCTCCGAATCCTGCTGCCATACCGATCACTAACATTAATCTTCCATTCTCTGGGAATTTGAATTTTCTTCCGATTGCATAAGATAATGTCGCTCCAATCTGGACAGCAACCCCTTCTCTTCCTGCACTTCCTCCGAATAAATGCGTCAACCATGTCCCGATCATTACCAATGGAATTAATAATAATGGGATAGCATCTGTTTTTTGCTGTCCAGCTTCAAAGACAAGTTTCATTCCTTTTAAGCTTGCTTTACTGAATGCATAATACATTGCCGTAATCACTAATCCGGCAATTGGCAGGAATGGAAGTAAGTATTGATAATGTATGGTTCTAAAATCAGAGATTGCGATCAGTACTCTTCCAAACAGGGCATCAATTGCTCCTACGATGATCCCCACGATCACTGCCATAATAAAATATTTCAACAACTGCAAAATATAGCTTTTCTTATCCATTTTTTATAAATTCCTTTCTTCTATAGAGTAAAATAAAAAGCTGATAACCCCTGTGTCCATTACACAGATGTCATCAGCTTATTTTGTTAAGATATCATATCTTTTTGATCGTGTCAATTTTCACCAGCCACTGCATTTGTAAGTGTACAACGCAGTGCCATTCTGTTTTGGCCACCATAGGTACAGGTAAATAGTGTCATATCCCATTTGCCTTTTTCCATTTGTTTTACATCGGTTCCTTTAATGATCTCTATATCAGAAACTTTGTATTCAAATCGATTCCCTTCTACATCAATAAACCAGATCTTGCTTCCGATGTCCAACGTCTTTAATCGACTGAAATGACTTCGGTAATTATGACCTGCAATGATGATATTTCTTTTGTAGACACTTCCTTTGTATCTTCCTGGTGCAATTTTTAATCCAGCCAGGCTCCAGTGTGACATTACTGGAAGCTGCAGTGATAATTCCGGTACTTCCAAAACTCCAATATACTTGATTCCATCGATCGTCTTTGTCTGCATTTTCCTTCTTTATCTTTTGCAAATAATATAACAGGGATATTTCCATATTTATACAAATAATTTAGTAACTCTTCTTTGGAGTACACTTTTTCAGAATCTCTCATTTTTCCTCCTTTGGCTCTCCAAATATAAAGCACCCCCGCTTGCTTTCTTTGTAAAAACGTTAACACAGGCTGTGTTACCTATACGTGATTTTTTGTTATTTTATGCCAAGATTGATAAATTTTTTTATTCTTTGTACTAATTATAGTACACACCCCCCAGTTTTTCACCCCTTAGTTTATTTATTTTATACATCTCATCCTTTCTGCTTCATCCTCTTAATAACCTTAAGCCTCGTAAATTCCTCCCTCTCCTTCTCTTCCAACTCATTTGAAATCTTATAAACAAACCCAGTATAAGTCGGAATCGTAATATTTTTCAGCGCATTCGCTCTCTTCTGTGTTTTCTTAATACTCGTCGCCAGCCGATAAGCTGCATTTTCGACCATCGACAATTTGATTGTCAGATCTTTCACTTGTCGAAACGCTTCTCTTGCAACATCAATTGACTCAAATGTCCCATCCATCGCATAAGTCAGCTGGTTTTCATGTGCATCATATTTTACATGTGGTATCTCCGTTCCCATGATGCTTCTGGTCTGAATCTGAATCGAATCCTCGATTGGAACCGTATAGGCAAGTTCTTCGACCTTACTAATCCCATGCTGGATATTTGCTCTCTGAAGACATGCATATGCTCTTGTAAATGTCGTATCGATCTCTTCCTGAATATCTTTTGCCTCATCGATCAGATCCATCAGCTCACGGATCAGAATATTCCTTTTTTTATCCATCAGATCATAGCCTTGTTTTGCTAATGCAAGCGAGTTCTTGGCTGCGATCAGATTTCCTTTGGTTGGGAATTCTCGTGGGTCCATAATCTCACCACCTTTTTAGCTTTCCTGCTTTTTCGGCAGGTATTTATCGATGATCTTCGTGTCGATTCGGTCTAATTCTTCCCTTGGCAGAATCTTTAATAATTCCCATCCAAGATCCAAAGTCTCAATCATAGAACGATTTTCTTCTGATCCCTGACCGATATATCGTTCTTCAAATTCCTTTCCGAATTCCAGATATTTTTTATCGATCGGTGATAATTCATCTTCACCGATGACAGAGGCTAAGTTCCTTGCCTCTCCCACCTTTGCATAGGCAGAAAATAACTGGTTTGCAAGATCCTGATGGTCTTCTCTTGTGTATCCTTCACCAATTCCATCTTTCATCAGACGGGAAAGTGACGGCAAGACACTGATTGGCGGATAAATAGACTGTCCATTTAAGTTACGATCCAGTACGATCTGCCCTTCGGTAATATATCCAGTTAAGTCAGGAATCGGATGTGTGATATCATCATTGGGCATTGTAAGGATTGGAAGCTGTGTTACAGAACCTTCCGCTCCTTCAATAATTCCTGCACGTTCGTAAAGTGTCGCAAGTTCGCTGTATAAATATCCTGGATATCCTTTTCTGGATGGAATTTCTCCTTTGGATGAAGATACCTCACGCATCGCTTCTGCAAATGATGTCATATCGGTCAGAATTACCAAGATATGCATGTTGCAGTCAAATGCCAGATATTCTGCTGCCGTTAAGGCTACTTTCGGTGTGATCAGTCGTTCGACAACTGGGTCATTTGCAAGATTTAAGAACATACATACATGATTTGCAACACCGCTTTCCTCAAATGTTTTCTGAAAGAAATCCGCAACATCATGTTTGACACCCATTGCTCCAAAAACTACCGCAAATGGCTCATCAGAACCATCTCCTAAGGATGCCTGTTTTACGATCTGTGCTGCCAACTGATCGTGTGGCAATCCGTTTCCTGAGAAGATAGGAAGCTTCTGTCCACGAATCAGCGTTGTTAATCCATCAATGGCTGAAATACCTGTGCGGATATAGTTTCTTGGATATTTTCTTCGGACTGGATTTAACGGAAGTCCATTGACATCTCGTTTTACATCCGTGATCAATGGGCCTAATCCATCAATTGGTTTTCCGATCCCGTTGAATGTTCTTCCAAGCATATCTGGTGCAAGAGAAACTTCCATCGGATGTCCGGTCAGTTTCGTTCTTGTATTGTCAAGGGACATATTTTCGGTTCCCTCAAATACCTGAATGACTGCTTTATCTTCGTATAATTCAATGATCCTTCCAATTTTCTTTGTCTTTCCATCGACCGTAAATTCCACGATCTCATCAAAAAATGCGTCTTGTACCCCTTCCAGAATGACAAGCGGACCATTGATGCTGCTTAAGCCTAAATATTCAATTCCCATAATCTATCCGCCTCCTTATGCATTCTTTTCCAGTACTGCGTCATAAAAATCATCAATCTGTTTATGGTAAAGATCCAGTAATTGCAGATTATCATTTGGAACATCATATTTGATCGCAATGACTTTCTCAAAGATTCCTTCTGCTTTTAACACACTCATCGGCATTCCTCTTGCCACTAATTCTCTGCTCTTTTGGTATAGATATAAAATGACTTCCATCATTTTATATTGCTTCTCCATAGATACGCAGGTGTCGTCTTTGTGGAATGCATTTTGCTGCAGAAATCCTAATCGAATTACCCTTGCAATCTCTAACGTTAATTTCTGATCATCTGGGAGAACATCTCCACCGATCAGTTTTACGATCTCCATCAGACTGCTTTCCTGATTCAGGATTGCCATCAGCCGGTTTCGATAGTCCACAAAGTTCGGTGATACATGATCTCTGTACCAGCCTCCAAGATCTGTAAGATATTCACTGTAGCTTGTCAGCCAGTGGATCGCTGGGAAATGTCTTGCGTAGGCTAACGATTTATCCAATCCCCAGAAACAGCGGACAAATCGCTTTGTATTCTGCGTTACTGGCTCAGAAAAATCTCCTCCCTGTGGTGATACCGCACCGATGATCGTTACGGAACCGTCGGTTCCATTTAAGTTATGCATCATCCCAGCTCGCTCATAAAAAGCAGATAATCTCGATGCCAAATATGCCGGGAATCCTTCTTCTGCTGGCATTTCTTCCAGACGACCAGATAATTCTCTTAATGCTTCTGCCCACCTTGAGGTAGAATCCGCCATGATCGCGACATCATAACCCATATCGCGGTAATATTCTGCCAGTGTAAGCCCTGTATAAATAGACGCTTCACGTGCTGCCACTGGCATATTAGACGTATTAGCGATCAGTGTTGTTCGGTCCATCAATGGATTTCCACTCTTTGGATCGACTAATTCTGAGAATTCTTCCAATACCTGCGTCATTTCATTTCCACGTTCCCCGCATCCGATATAAATAATGATATCCGCATCGGACCATTTGGCGATCTGGTGCTGGGTCATTGTCTTTCCAGTACCAAACCCGCCTGGGATCGCTGCTGTTCCACCTTTTGCGATTGGAAACATGGTATCCAGTATTCTCTGTCCTGTGACCAATGGCACACATGCCGGAATTCGATCGTATACTGGCCTTGGAACCCTAATTGGCCATCTCTGGATCATTGTTAAAATCTTCTCTGTTCCATCATCTAATCTTAATGTGATCATATGATCTTTGATCGTATGTTCTCCATCAGATGCCACAAAGGTAACCGTTCCTGTAAGATCTGGAGGTACCATGCATTTGTGTACGATCGCTCTTGTCTCCTGCACTTCGGCATAGATGTCTCCTCCATGAAGAACATCTCCTTCATTGACAACCAGTTTTGTATCCCACAACTTCTGTATATCAAGCGAATCTACACTGATACCTCTTGTGATAAATGCACCTGCATTTTCAGCAATTCTCTCAAGCGGGCGTTCAATTCCATCAAAAATATTATCTAAGATTCCGGGAGCCAATGTAACAGATACTGCTTCTCCGCTTGCTTCCACGATCTCTCCCGGTCTTAACCCAGATGTTTCCTCATAGACCTGTATCGTTGTTCGGTCTTTATCCAGCGAAATGACTTCTCCGACTAACTTTTCTTTGCCGACATAAACCATTTCTGACATCTTAAATCCAGTATTTCCAGCCAGATAAATGACAGGTCCGTTGATTCCATAAATTGTTCCAGTCTTACTCACCTGTCACACCCCCTTTAAAGGTAAATTCTTCGTATTCTTTCTCCAAGGCTCCCGAAAATGAGTGATCGATCAAAATATTTCTTCCCGGAATGACTGAACGGATTCCTCCGATAAAATCTTCCTCACTAACTGTGACTGTCATTCCTGTCCGTTTTTCAAGAAATTCTTTCTTATCCTGATCGGAGCTGTTAATATAGATCGTCAGTGGATTCCCATCTGCAAATCTTGCTGCTTTGGCAATATAGGATACGAGCAATTCTTTGTATTCTTCCGTTTTCATATATTCATCGGTCATCTCACGGACCTCCTCAAACAGCTTGTTTTTCAGTTCATTTTGAACACGGCTTAACTGCCTTCGAAGTTTTAATTGTCCTTTGGATGTTGCTGTATTTAACTGCTGCCTTGCCGATGCTGTTTCGGTCTTAATTCTCGTGTCTGCCTGCATCACAGCTTCTTGTTTATGTGTCTTGAACACGCTTTCCAAAGCCTTCTGATGCTGGTCTATGATTTCATTTCCTCTGGCTCTCGCCTCTTCCATGGCAGCTTCCCTAATATGTGAAATCTTTTCTTCTACTGTCACATTCGTCACCTTCCTTCTACAGCCGGCTTATAATTTCAATCCGATCGCCTCATTGACATAAGACGTGATAAAATCTTTCTTCCGCCCAGTTCCGTGCCGGTCAGGAATCTCGATCAGAAGCGGCATCTTGCGTTCCAGTTTGATCTCATCGATCAGTTCTGGAAATTCTCTTCCAAACTTCTCTGTCAAAAGCACGATCCCAATCTCCGGATCGCTCATAGCTTTTTCAATCACTTCTTTTAGTTCATCCCTCTCATGAACCACGACTCCATCAACTCCGGCTAACCGCATTCCTGTCAATGTATCTACGTTATCACTGATCAAATACATTTTCATAAATATCACTTCCTGATCTATCCAAGTTTACCGATGATCATAAATGAAATGATCAATCCATACAGACACACACCTTCTGCCAGACCTACGAAGATCAAGGATTTACCTAATGCACTTGGATCTTCGCTGATCGCACCTAAGGCTGCACTTGCAGCACTCGCTACAGCGATACCACCACCAACGCAGGAAAGTCCAGTTGATAATGCTGCTGCCAGATATCCTAATCCTGTACTCATTCCAGCATCAGAGCTTGCCTGAGCTGCCTGTACCGGATCTGTGATAAACATCATCACTCCGGCGATCACAATGATTCCGAAGAAGAAAAATGCGTTAAATGCAATGCTTCGTTTATAACGTTTCTTTGTTCTCTCTCCATGAAGAAAATAACCAAAAGGAATAAATATACTTAAAATTAATGCTGCGATGATCACTAATTTGATTGCTAATGTCATAACCATAACCGATACCTCCTAATTTTCCTTGCCTGCATGATTGTCATATGGATGGAATTCTCTTCCTGATCCCGTGTAGAAACGGCTGAACATCTCATAATATTCCAGACGTAATACCTGAATTCCGACAACCAGACCTTCCAGTCCGCACACGATAATATTTCCAAGAACAATGATGATCCAGTTTGGATTTCCTGCCCCGTCTGTGATGCCTCCAAGCATCAAAACAACTTCCATCATTGCCGCATGGCTCACTGCAAATGCTCCGATACGCACAAATGAGATTGTGTTGGAGAAGAAACTTAACATCGTCTCAAACAGTTCAAAAAATCCCTGTACCAAAAACATTCCGACACCGCCTTCTGCTTTTGGTTTCTTTCCTTCGACCAGCTGTCCTAATGGTTCCTTTAACAAAAACAGTATGACTGGAATTCCAAGGAAAATGACCATCATGATATTTCCTGGTGTTTTGTGTCCTGTCATATAAAGCACGATCGTTAAGACAAGGAATCCATAAAATACAAGTCCTGCAACTCCATTTGGACTAAAAAATAAATTTTCTTTATCCCCTCGTTTCTTTGCATTGATGATCTGAAATACCATCGCAAGCAGGATCAGTGCCATACCAAATGCAACCGCCACGATAAATACGGTATTTAACTGTCCGACAAATGGTAATTTCATCATTGCATGCATTGGCGATAACCACATCGGCTTGATAATCGTTCCTTCAAATCCAAAGAAACTTCCGAACATAAATCCAAAGAATGTAGAGAAGATTCCAGCTATCGAAATGATTCCTGCAAGATTCCATTTCTTGATCTTATATAGTAATCCCCCACCGATAAACAAACACAATCCCTGACCAACATCACCAAACATGGCTCCAAAAATAAAGGTATAAGTCAGTGCCACAAAAATGGTTGGGTCCATCTCATCATGGGATGGCAGTCCATACATTCTGATAAACATTTCAAACGGTTTAAAGAATTTTGGGTTCTGTAATTTCGTCGGTGGATCACCGAAGAATTTTTCTCGGCCTTCTTCGACGATGATCGTGATTCGATCATCATCTTTTGTCTCTTCGATAAATGCCTGCGTATCTTTTTCACTCATCCAGCCACAGAGAATGTAGTAATCTTCCTGTTCTTCATTTTCCATGCAGGCTGCCATTTTACGAACATCAAAGTTGTTGGATAATTCCTCTAACTTATATTTGGCACCTCGGATCTTCTTTGCTTTCACAGATAAGAAATCTTTCATCTGTTTCTGGACATTTTTAATTTCTTTTTCAATCTCATCGATCTGATTTCTTAGATTCCTGCAGATTTCTGCTGGCATTCCCTCGTAATCATCTGGGAGTGATATCGTTTCAAAATGCAGAGATTTAAACGTTGAATCGATTTTTCCCATTTCTTTATGTGCTGCAAAATAGCATCCGTACACATAATTTTCATTCCGGACTCCCTCCAAAAAGATCGCATTGAGATCATCAAATAAATATTTTTCAAGTTTCTGATAATACTCTACGTTTACCCGTCCAAATCTGACTTTCATATACTGGTAACCGTAAACTTCTTTTAAATTTAACTCTAAAGGCTGAAACGGTTCGAGTTCATGAAGCCTTTCTAAGAATTCTTCTTTCTGCTTCTTTAACCGGTCTTCTCTCACCTTAAGATCCAGATAATCATGATTGAGATCCCGGATCATTGTAAGGATCTCATCTGCCGTAAGAGAGGTATCCATCTCCCCTTTTGGCTGTGCAAGCATCGCTACATATTGTTCCGCTTTGGAAAGCGGTTCTTTGTAAGGATTCACATCCATAAACGGCATGAGGTTATCTGTCGTCTTCAATTCTGTGATCGCATTTTCCAGCTGCATTTCGTATTTGGAAAGATAAGATGCACTTACCCTGTCAATATCAGTTCTCGGACCGGAAATGCTTAAGAATTTCATCTTTACGATCATGATGCATTACCTCCTTGACGTCGTTGTTGTCTCACCAAATACTGTAATGTCTCTCGTTGTGATAATCCGTAGCGGATACATTCCAGTGCCGTGGTGATCTTATAAGTCTCTTCCTCCTTTAAAAATAAATATTGTTGTATACTCGCCAGAGAATATGGGTGGTTTCTGTAAGCGATCGTTAGGATATGTTCTACACATTCATTTACCACGCTTTCCATCTGCACCTGTTCTCCGAACTCATATTTCTTTCCGTAATAAGTTTCATTTAATCTTCTTGTGAATTCTTCCACCGATGGTGCTTCAACCAGATCTTTAAATTCCTGATTGCTTAGTTTATGCTGAATCGGAATTAACAATGTATAAATGTCTGGTGCGAGCATATGGTAATATTTCTTTGCCCTGTAAATCCATTGAAGATTTAATAGATCGATCTTGGCTCCTAATTCTTTTGTGAGCATCTCCTGATCTTTTTTGTTCCAGTTTCCTTTACGTGCTTTCCACATCATGGAAAAATAATATAAATCCAATGCCAGCTCATAATCCGCTAATGTCGATGCTCCTGATTCCCTGATCCTTGAAAGTGGAGCGTAATATTCTGTATTCTTCAGATAATCTACCAGATGGTCGATATTCTTTGCCGTTACCAGCTGATCGATTCGAATCTTTGAATACTTATCAAAAAACGGCTTTTTGTAATTTAGATCAAATGGTACATTACTGTGATTAAATACAATCCTTAAACAATATCGAATCAAGTCAACTTCATAGCGTTTCATAAAAATCTTTAAAAACTCTTTTTGCTGCATATCTGCGAAACGGTAAAGTCTTGTATAATCATCATACAATGACTGGATCAGAACTTTTTCGATATTTCCTCTGTGATACAGTGATTCATCCATCTGATTGATAAATTTTCCGTACGATTTCGTCTGTTTCAGATATTCGATAATATCTGTCACTGTATTCATGGAAGCCAGCCGTTCATAATCCTGCGGCTTTAAAAGCTTTGCACGCATTGCTGCGACTTTCGTCACAATTCCGCTGTAGCGCATCACATCTCTCAATGACACCGCCTCCTATACTTTGATCACCCGCTCTAGTATCTGCCTTGCATACTCGCTGCGATGTTCTTTAAAGTCTTGTTTTAAAACTTCTATTTCATTGTTATTTTGTTCTTCCTGTTTCTTTAGAAGATTTTCCATGTTTGTTGCAAGATCCAACTGAATCTTTAATATCTTTTCATTTGTCTCCTTTTCCATATCCGCATCAAATGTATCCCGCTGCTTTTGCATTTTCATTTCCATCTGATGCTTTTGTTCCTGCGCGCCATCTACGATCGAACGCGCTGTCATTTCGATCTCTGAAAGTTTCTCTGCAATTCTCTCCATCAGTTAAACCTCCTTTCATACCAACCATTGTAGTCCTTTGCGTTTATTTTTACCAGTATTTTATCTGATTTTTTGCATTAATTTAGCAATTATTCACAATTTTCCGACAATTTTTCATGATCTGTTGTGTGTTATAGCCTCTCTCATTTCTTGAAATTTTATTCTCTCAACAAATATTTCTGCTTTATAGAATTTTCCTATAGCCAGAAAAAAAGCTTGCACCCCCCCCGAAAATATTGTATACTGGCAATAGATTTTTGTAGTACATTAATCTGAATACTTACAAGAGGCGATGCTCCCATCGCCTCTATCCCCTTATGAATAAGCAAGAGTTATACCATGTATTTTTTAATATGTTAAAAAGAGACAAGTTGTGATTTTGATATTTTTCACACTTGTCTCTTTTCTCGTTTTAATTTTTAATTTATACCTTTAACACTCTCATCATTATATAAACACACGGCAGCTTTTCTGGCAAAAGCAGATTCCATATTTCAATATCTTTTCATATCCCTCATTGGTCAAACCATCTGCATATCCTTTTTCATCGATCTGATTTAATGCCTCTTTACATTTCTCTTCCATCTGCGTAAATTTCTCAGCATACTTAAGTTCCAGAATCACTGCCGGTTTCTTTTCATCATAAGGTTTTAATAAAATATCTGGTCTTCCATTTCCGCTTTCTCTGTTTGAAAGAATCTCATAGTCTTCCAAACTGCTTAATAATCCTAAGAGAAATCCATGATAAAAATCTTCTTTTTTATCATAATAACTAATACTTTCTCTGAGATCTTGTTTGATATATTCTTCGAACTTCTCCTGATTTCCATCAAGAAGAGCTTCGTACATACTGCTTAAATCTTTTGATCTTACATTCTTTTTAAACCATTCCTGTATCGTATTCTGATAGATATATCTCACTTCTTCATTTGGAATTGCCAGTTTCAGATAAACTGTATTTCCTTCAAGCAGTCTGACAGAAATTTTAATGCCATTGTCATCTCTGCCTGACTTCCTTTTCGTGTCATCAATGCTTGGTATCGTTCTTTTTCATCTTCTAGCAAGACATCACTCTTTAATAAATAACGATGTCTTTTGAATTCTGAGGCGATCTGTTCTACGATCATCTGGTACGCCAATTCAAAAGTTGGCTGTTTTGCACTTTTTAGTGATAATGTAATAACTGGATATTTTCCTTGATATTTTTTACATATTTCTTTTTCCTGCCAAATCTTCATCTTAGCAAAATATTCGGTATTATCAATAAGGTTTCCTGTAATATCATATTCTTTTCTATGATTTCTTTGTAGTTTTCGATTCCAATTGCCAAAGGCTGTTTTGTCATTGCTCTTTCCTCCTTTCTATTTGTAATCTACTACTTCCCACAATACTTCGCAATCATCTCAATCAACACCTCAGATTCCAACGGCTTCGCCAAATGCTCATTCATCCCTGCTTCCAAAACTCTTCGCCGATCTTCCGTAAATGCATTGGCAGTCATCGCAATGATTGGAATATCTCTAGCATTTTCTTTATTGCTCCGCCTGATATATCTCGTAGCTTCTAATCCATCCATAACCGGCATCATCACATCCATTAAAATCACATCAATTTCTCCCTGTTCGGATGCTTTAAAGATTTCCAACGCTTCTTTCCCATTAAATGCCTTAATCACTTTCGCCCCTGCACTTTCCAACACGAATTCTGCGATCTCCATATTTAATTCATTGTCTTCTGCAAGCAATACATTAACACCTTTGATTGATGTTTCCTTTACTTCTTTTTTCTTATGTTCTTCACACTGTTTATTATGATCAATCTGGAATGGAATCTCAATATCAAATGTTGTTCCTACATCTTGTTCACTTTCAAATGAAATCGTTCCGCCCATTTTCTCTACAAGACTTTTCGTAATCGGCATTCCAAGCCCTGTTCCGCCGTAAACGGTTCTTGCCCCTACCTTTTCCTGTGCAAATGGCTCGTAAATCTTCTTCTGGAAGGATTCACTCATTCCGATTCCTGTATCTTTGCATTTGAATTGAATCCTAACTGTATCCTGATCTTCTTGTACCTCCTGAAATTCCATGATAATCTTTCCATTATCTTTATTATATTTAATTGCATTCGTCAGAATATTCATTACAACTCTTTTCACATGTAAAGGACTTCCGATCAAATTTTCGTGAATCACTCTGTATTTATGTACAATGATCTGAATTCCTCTTTCTTTTGCCTGCTTTTCAATGACCATCCGAATCTCTTTAAATAATCCAAAAAAATTAAAACTTCTTTCCTCTAAGATTACTTCTTCTGATTCTAATTTTCCCATATCCAAAACTTCATTGATCAATTCCAGCAAGAATCCAGATGCTTCCCATATCTTTTTACGGCATTCTGCCTGTTTTACCAGATTATCTTTGTAATAATCACCGACTTCCACCATTCCCCGGATTCCATTGATCGGAGTTCTGATATCATGACTCATTCTCTGTAAAAACTCTGTTTTTGCAATATTTGCTTTCTTTGCTTCTCTTGCTGATTTTTCCAGCTCTTTCTTATACTCTTCTTCCCTCTGTTTTTGAATGAGTTCATACTGTTGGTTTGATTTTGCCTTGATCGTCATTAAAATGGTTACAAAAATTCCATATAAAATAAGTGCGATCCCTATGTTACTCGTCAATGTTTTTACAAGATCCCTGTCCTCTGCATACATATAAATGTAATAATTTCGTCCCTTATCCAGACTTGTAAAATATCGTTTGATGCCATTTTGGATGACCGCAAATTGTCCTAATTTCACGCTTTTGCGTATCTCATTGACGACAGGATTATTCTGTGCCTTTGTATTGATCAGTTTCTTGTCATTTGATGCTATGATGTCATTTCCATTTGTAATCACGATCGTTCCATCATTTTCCTGCTTATATCCGGCAAGCACATTTTTGATTGTGAGTTCACTGTTTTTGGCATACTCAGCTTTTATATACTGATATCCTATGATCGTTCCTTTTGCATCAATCCTTCCATAAGATGCCAGATCAATGTAACCTCCATTTTTCAGATCAATTCTTGCCATATATGATTTTTGTGGATATTTTTTTACATCACGAAGTGTTTCTTTTTCCATGACATAGTCCATCACTTTTTGAAATCTTGATCCCATATGATATTGTGCAATCTGCTGATCTTTATCATTTAATACAATGATACCTGTAAGTTTTTGTTCCCCTGCATATTGTTTTAAATGCTCTTTTTCCAACGCCTGATCATCTGCTTTAAAATTTCTTGCGGTCTGCTGGACTTTTTCAACCATTCTTACAAGGCTTTTTGCTTCAACCGCATCATTGAAGCTGTTATACATGGAATATTGATCCTTAATGTACTCTATCGTTGAATGAATTCTGTTTTTGACATTGTTTGTCTCCACTTTTATAGACACGAAAAGAACTGTCAGAACAACGATCACACAGCCAACGATACTCAATGTCCATAATCTTTTATCTGCTTTATTTCTCAAGGCTGCTCACCTCCAGATATTTCTCTGCATCAGAAACATACTTTTTCAGAATCTTCTTGGCACTTCCGTCTTTGACCATTGCTTTTAATGTCTTTGACAATTCTTTCTCAATTCCTCTTTGATCATTTTTTGCAAATGCAACGCCAATCCCTGTCTCAAGAATGTCTTCATCAAGGATCCTGTATTTTGCTTCATAATCGGACATATACTGTCTGATTGAAATTTCATGCGCTGCAATAGCGTCTACATATCCTTTGCCCAGAGAAGTGTAGATCAGTTCTCTGTTTTCCATGCTGTAGACTTGTTTTACTTTCGGTATTTTGGGGTCTGTTTGTTTTAGAAATAGTTCTTCTGGTTTGGTTGTAGACTGAACCGCAATGACTTTATTCTTAAGATCGGACAGCTTATAGATCTTGCTGCTGTTGTTCACTGCGACAACCTCATGGCTCAGCATATAAGGCCCTGCCCAGTGATAATCATTTTCTCTTCCAGTCACTGAAAAACACGCCCATATGCAGTCTATTTTCCCTTGTTCTACAAGATTTTTCTTATTCTCCCAATCAATATTTACAAAGACTGGTTTGTAACCCATACGAGAAAAAGCTTCCTTGGCAAGTTCTACATCGATCCCTGCCGGATTGCCATTCTCATCCGTATAGTTAAATGGAGGGTAGTTATCTCCACCGATAATAATCTTCTTGTTCGTATCCTTTATTATTTTTCTAGTCTGATCTTTTGTCTTTCCACATGCGCAAAGAAAGCATCCTAACAGAAAAAAGACCATGACTCCAGTCATAAGTTTCTTTAAATGCATAGTTCACCTCGTATGATTTGTCTATAAGTATTGTTCTATAATCTCATACAAACTTTCAATTCGGATAGGTTTCGCCATATGTGCATTCATTCCAGCCTTGCATCTTCCTCAAATGCATTCGCTGTCATTGCAATGATCGGAATGTCTGCTTTTGTCTTATCCTCTAATTGCCTTATCTTTTGTCTTCACAGGACGGCTTGCGTTCTGCAGTACATCGTATAATTCTGATACAAACAACGGTTTCGCACAAAATGCTGTAACTCCAGCTTCTCTTGCTTCCTGCTCGATATCTGCCCAGTCATATGCTGTCAAGATAATGATCGGTACTTCATCCCCGATCTCCATACGGATTCTCCGTACCACTTCAATCCCATTCATATCCGGCATCAGCCAGTCGATGATATAAACTTGAAATGGATCTTTTTCCTGGGATGCATATTTGGCTCTGAATATCGCTTCTTTACCAGACGTTGTCCATTCTGGACGAAGTCCGATCGTTCTCAGCATCTTCTCAACACTAGCACAACTATCCATACTGTCATCTGCTACTAATGCACGAAAACCATTTAATTCCTTGATAACTCCTCTCTTGCTGTTTTGCTGGGTTATCTTAAATCTAAGAGAGATCGTAAACTCCGATCCCACTCCTAATTCACTTTTTACTTTGATAGTTCCACCCATCATATCTACAATATTCTTTGTAATCGCCATTCCAATTCCATTGTCTTTTACAACAAAATCGTAATCTGCAAAGCCTTCTGGTGCATGCCCTTTCTGAATAATGCGAAAGCCTACTGTTCCCCCTGCCTTTGTATATTTCATCGCATTACTCATACAATTTAATAAAATCTGTATAACTTCCTTCCTTTGAAATATGTCTCATCCAAGAAGCAAGATGCAATACCTCATAACGATCTTCTCCGACATTTACTAAAATTCCTGTAAAATAGCTTTGGCTAAAAGCCTGTAAAATGTCTGCATCGTATTCTTTTTTCATATTTTCTCACCATTTATCTATTCTGTGTTTAACGCTCCCTCTGCACGGTTCATGTAACCAGTGCCATCAGTCTTCTTTGTTTTGCATATAATTTTACTGTATTTGATACACGCTGATAGACGATATTTGCATCAAATGGACGGTTAATATAATCGGTAACACCCATCTCATAGGCACGTCTGATATAATTCTCTGAATCCTCGCTTGAGATCATGATGACTGGAACATTTGATATCCAATCTTCTTCTGTCATATGTTTTAAAACCTCAAAACCGTCCATCTCTGGCATAATAATATCTAACAGTACTAGAGAAATTCCCAGTCCATACTCACCCAGTTTATGAAGAGCTTCTCTTCCACTTTCCGCTTCTACGATCTCATAGTCTTCCTGCAGGATCTCTGACAGAATTTCCCGGTTAAATTCTGAATCATCTACGATCATAATTCTTGGTTTATTCTTAGTTTCTTCATCATCCAGCATCTTTTTATCACATTCGGTCACTACTATCGCTTTATAATCTTTTGCCTTATACATCAAATGGTCTGCCCTTGCGATTGCTTCATCGATGGTTTCATTCTCAGACAAAACACCACCGATACTTGCTGTCAGTCTTAGTCTTGAACATTCTGGAATTTTCGCATTCTGAATTGCTTCCTGAATCTGCAGTAATTTCCCACGCAAAGTGCCTCTGCCCATATTCGGAAGGATCAGTAAAAACTCATCTCCTCCATAACGAACCAGTTTATCCGTCTTTCGTATGCAGTGGTTGATTGCATCGGCTACGGTTTTTAATACACGATCTCCCATATCATGTCCATAAATATCATTATATAATTTAAAATCATCCAGATCGATCATTGCAACCCCAGCAGGATTCTGCATATCTCTAATCTCATCCTCAAAATATCTTCGATTATAGATTCCCGTCAAAGGATCTCTGTATAATTTATCCTGATAACCTTTTAATTTGCCGACAAGTTTATCTCTTCCATCCATATCAATTAATGTATCATCCGCAAGATATCTGACAAGTTCCATAACACACGGTTCATCATCAATTTCCATATATCTTGAGATCACAAGATATATGTCTGTATCAAGAAACTCTAGTTTTGTCTTCTGCCGTTTCTCTGTATACGCTTTTACTGATATGCAATTCTCACATGGCTTATTCTTCTTCCAAAATTCATAACATTTACACATTCCAAGCTGTACTCTCACACAGGGATTCTCTTGCATCTTAGATAAAAATTCTCCATCCAAAATTCTAACAACATCAAAAATTTTCTCTAGTACTTTTATCTCTTCTTCTACCTCTTGTCTGGTCATCTTAACATTTGTATTCACGTACAACTTTCACCCCTAATTCATAATAACTTTTATTTTTTATACATTTTACTTGCGTCACCCTATCTATACTCCCTTTATGTTAACAATACACTTTATTAATATATATTTTTATGATATCACATACTTTTGTCGTTTTCCATCGAGAATGCTGATTTTTACAATCTTTTTCTTTGGTAGTACCAAAAAAGGAGCAGATCCTACAATATCGCAGTATCTGCTCCTTCATCATCTTCTTATAACACTTTACTTAAAAATGTCTTTGTTCGTTCTTCCTGTGGATGGTCAAAAATCTGTTCTGGTGTTCCCTCTTCAAGGATTCCACCGCCATCCATAAAGAATACACGGTTGGCCACTTCTCTCGCAAATCCCATCTCGTGAGTTACAACAACCATGGTCATACCTTCTTTGGCAAGCTGTTTCATAACTTCTAATACTTCTCCAACCATCTCTGGATCAAGTGCGGAAGTTGGTTCGTCAAACAACATGACTTCTGGTGACAATGCCAGAGATCTTGCAATCGCTACACGCTGTTTCTGTCCACCAGATAACTGTGCTGGATAATTGTCAGCTTTGTCACCGACACCGACACGATTTAACAATTCCATGGCTTTTTCTTTTGCCTGTTCTTCTGTCATCATCTTATGACGGATTGGAGCTAATGTAACATTCTCAAGGATTGTCAGATGTGGGAATAAGTTAAAATGCTGAAATACCATTCCAACTCGTTTTCTCATTGCATCAACATCGAAATTCTTCTCTGTTAAATGCATATCATCAATGACAATATCTCCCTTTGTAGGAGTCTCTAATAAGTTTAAGCATCTTAAAAATGTACTCTTTCCAGATCCAGATGGTCCGATCACACAAACGCATTCTCCTTTGTCAATATGACAGTCAATGCCTTTTAACACTTCCAGAGATCCGAAATATTTATGCAAATTTTTAACGTCTATCACTTTGTCTCAGTCTCCTTTCTAATGCGTTTAATCCTAATGTCAGGAACTTAACGATCACATAGTAGATTAGTGCTGTTCCAAGCAATGGTGCCAGTGCTTCGAAGATTCTTGAAATTACGAAATCTGATACCTTTGTCAGATCGACGATCGCTACATATCCTAAAATAGAAGTTTCTTTTACCAGTACGATAAATTCATTTCCAAGGGCAGGAAGAATGTTCTTAATCGCCTGAGGCAGGATAATATCTTTCATTGTCTGTACATAGGATAATCCAAGAGAACGTCCACCTTCCATCTGTCCCTGATCAACAGCCTGAATTCCTGCACGGATGATCTCCGCAACATAAGCTGCACTGTTTAGACCAAAGGTTAAGGAACCTACAAGCAGTCCACTTTGACCTTTTAAAATAACGAAATACATGATCATCAACTGTGTCAACGTTGGTGTTCCACGAATGACATCAATGTACACGTATGCGATTTTTGATAAAAGTGTACTCTTTCCTTTCTGCTCTGCTGTCAAACGCATTAATGCTAACAATGTACCAAGTACCACACCTATGATGATCGCAATGACTGACACAAGAATTGTCATCTTTAGTCCATCGAGGTATAGCAGGTAACGTTGTTCTTCAATAAATGCGGTATAAAATGAATCTAACATTTTTGAAACCTTACCTTCCTATTTTCTAGTTTTTGGAATCAATATATTTAGCTTTCAGCTTATCATATGTTCCATCTTCTTTAATTGCTTTAATCTGTTTATTGACCTCTTCTTTGTAAGCTGTATTACCTTTTGTAAGTGCGATACAATAGTATTCAGATCCTGCAGAATCGATCACTATTTTTAACTTCTTCGCATTCTTTTTCACAAATTCATTTGCTGTTAATTCATCGATGACTACTGCATCAACTGATCCATTTTTCAGATCCATGACAGCATCAACGCCCTTCTTAAAACGTTTTACCTTTGCACCTTTGACAAGGACTTTCGCTTTCTTACCATCTCCAAATTTATCTCCAGATGAAATTAAATCTCCTGTTGTTCCTTCCTGAACACCAATCTTCTTTCCATCAAGCTGAGCTAATTTTGTGATCTTGCTATCCTTCTTTAAGATGATCGCCTGATTTGTTGTATAGTAGCTGTCAGAGAAATCTACAGCTTTTTCACGTTTCTCTGTCTTTGTCATTCCAGCAATGATCGCATTGATAGAATCAGATTCCATAGCACCGATCAGAGATTTGAATTCCATGTTTTTAATCTCAACTTTTTTACCCATACGTTTTCCGATTTCTTTGATCATAGCGATATCAAAACCTTCTGGCTGTTTTTTATCGTTCATGTATTCAAATGGTGGAAACTCTGCGTTTGTTCCTACGATCAGTTTGTCTGGAACTTTACTTTCTGCTTTTTTACTGCATCCTGTGAACAGCATAGAAGCTGCCAGTACACCGGCTAATGCGACTGTTAAAAACTTTTTCATAATCTTTTCTCCTTTTAAAAATGAATTTGCCCTTTACGGGATTTTATAAGTCTGTAATTATATACATAGTTTTTATTTTACAATATCTTACGAAATATTTCAAATGCTGACGGCAATGCATACGTATTTTCTAGTTCTTTTTTTAGTACCCAAACGTAATCTTTGCTTTCTATAGGTGTTTTTAAGGAAATTTTTACTCCTTCCATGTGCCATTCCACATGACTGAAGATATGTTTTCCTTTCCCTGCTGCTTCTACCTTGGCATCTTCCATATGATGCACAGTCATCCATTCCTTGATATCTTCGGCATCCATTTTCTTATCTTCATTCGGGAACTCCCATAATCCGGCAAGCAATCCTTTGTCTCCTCGTTTATGGATTGCGATCTGATCGTTGCATTCTAATAAAAATACAGTCTTATGCTCGATCTTTCTTGCCTTCTTCGGCGTTTTGACCGGTAATTTGTCTATAAGATCTTCTTTGTAAGCTCTACAAACCGTATCCCATGGACACTGATCACATAATGGTTTCCCATTTGGCACACAAACTGTCGCACCCAGTTCAATCAATGCCTGATTAAAATCTCCCGGTCGGTCTTCCGACATAAATTCCATGATCCTTCTTCCCATATCTTTCTTTGTTTTATCTTTGAGAATATCAGAGTCATCTCCCCATAATCTAGCCAGCACACGAAGAACATTTCCATCTACTGCAGGAACCTGTAGTTCGAATGCGATCGATCCGATCGCCCCTGCTGTATACATTCCAATGCCCTTCAGCGATAATAATTTATCATAATCTGCAGGCAGTTGTCCACCATATTCTTGAACGATCGTCTGTGCTGCTGCTTTTAGATTCCTTGCACGATTGTAATAGCCAAGGCCTTCCCATAGTTTCATCAGTCGATCATCTTCTACTTCGGCTAGATCATAAACCGTTGGCAATGCCTCCATAAAACGGTCAAAATACGGTTTCACTGCTTCTACTCTTGTCTGTTGCAGCATAATCTCTGAAATCCAGATTCTATAAGGATCTTTATTTTCTCTCCATGGTAACAGACGTTTATTATAATCATACCAGTGAAGCAGAGATCCACTTAAGTCATATCGATTTTCCATCTATTTGCCTCTTTCTAACTCTATCTTCTTCCCTCTGATCCATATCTTTTTCAAATCTTCATGGATCAGCCAGACCTCATTATAACAGACCTTTCTACAAAATACCATGACGGAAATATCAGGAAAATCCTTTTCCGATTGCTATACAAAATACATAAACCTCTCTGATTCCTAGTTGTTTCAAAGCTGCTGTTACCGCTTCTGCGGTTGATCCTGTTGTATAAATATCATCTACTAATAACACTCTTTTTGGCATTCCTGCTCTCTGATATTCTTTTAAATTTCCACGAAATGCTTTCTTTAAATTGCTTTTTCTCTCTCCTGGGTTTAATTGTTTCTGCGGTTTCGTATCATGAATTCTTTCTACAATCTTTGTATACATAGGTTTGTTTAACATTTCTGCAATTCCATTTGCAAAAATTTCTGCCTGATTAAAGCCTCTTTTTCTTCTCTTTTTTCTATGGATCGGCACAGGAATGATGACATCTATTTTTAACTGTAACAAATCTCTGTATTTTCTTTTTTGAATCTCTTCCAGATAATATTTTGCAAATTTCCTTTCATTCTTATATTTGATCGCAGCCAAAGAATTCGTGACTGGTTTCTGATAAATACATAATCCCATTCCACGTTCAAAGTTTTTCGGGTGTTGTCTGCAGTCACTGCAGTATTCTTTTTCGTGATTTTTCATTGGTTTTCCGCAGGAATAGCAGGTCGGTTCTTTGATAAAGATCTGCTTTTTACTGCAAGATTTACAGATATGCTCTCCTTTGTCCAACAATTCTTTTGCACATAATGGACAAATTGGAGGAAATAGAAATGATAACATAAGATACCCCCTTTTTATTGAATTGTATTATTTTATTTAAATTGTATATTTTATCCAGTTGTATGCGTAAGAAAAAGCACCAGACATTAATGTGGTGCTCTTTCTTTATTTCCAAATTTAGTGTATTGTCCTAGCCATACAAGCTCTACACTACCCGTTGAACCATTTCTCTGTTTATCCACGATGATCTCTGCGATTCCTTTCTTCTCAGAATCTTCGTTATAGTATTCATCACGGTAAATAAACATTACAACGTCGGCATCCTGCTCGATCGATCCTGACTCACGAAGGTCAGATAACATTGGTTTGGCTGGTTTTCGCTCTTCTACTCTTCGACTTAACTGAGATAATGCGATCACTGGCGCATTCATCTCTCTTGCCAGTGCTTTTAACGATCTGGAAATCTCAGAAATCTCTTGCTGTCTTGATTCGGAACGTTTTCCTCCTGACATCAGCTGCAGATAGTCAATAATGATCAGATCAAGTCCGTGTGTCTGTTTGTATCTTCGACACTTAGATCGCAACTCCGCAATTGTAATACCCGGTGTATCGTCAATGATCAATGGAGAACGTCCGATCGTTCCGGCACTTTCCATGATCTTCTCCCAGTCCGTTTCCTGAAGATCACCAGTACGGATGGACTGAGAATCAACCATCGCTTCCATCGCCATCATACGGGTTACAAGCTGTTCCTTTGACATCTCCAGACTAAAGATCGCAGTTGGAACATGATCTCTGACTGCCGCTCTCTGTGCAATATTCAATACGAATGCTGTCTTACCCATAGCAGGACGTGCTGCCACGATGATAAGCTCGGATGGATGTAATCCAGATAATTTGTAATCCAGATCTGTAAATCCTGTTGCAATACCCGTCACTCGTCCCTCAGAGCTTGCTGCCTCCTCGATCGCGTCCAGCGTATTTAACACGACTTTATCAATCGGTACAAAATCTTCTCTTCCACTTGCCTGCTGAAGAAGTCCAAACACATTCTTCTCTGTATGGTCAAGAATCTCTGTCACATCATCTTTGCCGAGATAACATTCCGTTGTGATGTCCTCTGTGACTTTGATCAGTTTACGAAGTGTTGCCTTTTCACTGACAATCTTTGCATATTGTTTCGCATTCGCAGACGTTGGGACTGCTTCTAGAAGATCTCTGATAAATTCAAGAGATTTCATAGATTCCGGCACATCTTTTTTCTTTAATTTATTCTGAAGCGTTACCAGATCCACCGGCTTTCCTTCCCGATATAATTCTGTCATCGCTTCAAATAAAATGCCATTCTGCTTCTGATAGAAATCATCCGCACTTACAATATCAATAACATCAGCGATCGCGTCTCTATCCATGATCATTGCACCGATCACAGACTGTTCTGCCTCTGGGCTGTTTGGCTGCACTTTCTTGATAAATGCTTCATCCATAAATATGCCCTCTTATTTTTCTTCTACTTTGACTCTTAATGTTGCTGTTACCTGTGGATGAACTTTAATTGTAACATCATGGAATCCAAGATTCTTGATCGGTTCGCAGTGCATTTTCTTCTTATCTAAGTCATACCCTAACTGTTTCTTTGCTTCTGCTGCGATCTCTTTTGTGGAAATAGATCCAAATGTTCTTCCACCTTCTCCGACTTTCATCTTTAATACTAACTGTTTTTCTTCAATCTCTTTTGCTAAAACTTTCGCTTCTGCTAATGCTTCTGCTGCCAGTTTGTCATCATTTGCTTTTCTTAATTTCAAGTCATTTAAAGCTTTCTTTGTAGCTTCGATTCCTAAATTTTTGCGAAATAATACATTTCTTGCATATCCGTTGTTAACTTCTACTACTTCGTCTTTTTTTCCAACTGATTTTACATCTTCTAATAAAATAACTTTCATTGTTTATATATCTCCTTTTGATTCCAAATATTTTAATGTCTCACGGATAATATTTTTTGCTTCATCTAATGATACATCGACAAGCTGTGCTCCTGCAACTGTCAAATGGCCACCACCACCGAATTCTTCCATGATCTTCTGGACATTTACTTCATCGATCGATCTTGCACTGATATAAACTCTCTCATGAACACTTGTTAAAACAAATGACGCTTCTATTCCATCTATATCTAGCAATTCATTCGATACTTGCGCACCAATGACTGTAGGGCTGTCCACTCCGATTCCTACAAGTGTTGCAATTGCAAATCTTCCATACAAAATCTCTGCCTCGCTGATTGCTTTGGCTCTGATCCTGTAGGTTTCTATACTCTCTCTTGACATCTTTCTTACCTTTGTAAGATCCGCCCCATTACGTTTCAAATATGCCGCTGCCTCAAATGTTCTGACTCCTGTTTTATTCACAAAATTATCGGTATCAACAAGCATACCATAATACATAGCATTCGCTTCCATTGGTTCCAGCTTTGGCTTAGAATCTACATATTGAAGAATCTCTGCAACTAACTCACAAGTAGAAGAAGCATATGGTTCTACATAAGAAAGAACTGGATTTCTGATCATATCTTTATTCTTTCTATGGTGATCTAAGATCACGATTGTTTTAGTCCGATTTAGCAATTCTTCACATTCTGTATAATTCGCATGATTTACATCTACAACGATCAAAAGTGTATTCTCATCTGTGATATCAATGGCCTGTTCATTATCAATAAACATATCTTCATCGTAAATGCCGCTCTTATTCAGTTCATCAACCATTGCTCTGACAGAGATCGTCACTTCGTTCATAACGATGTGTGCCTTTCTTCCCAGAGAAAGTCCCAGTCTGTATAACCCAACAGCTGCACCGATCGCATCTGGATCTGGGATCTTATGAGCCATGATCACAACATTCTCTTTAGATTCCAACAATTCTTTTAATGCATGTGCCTTCACTCGTGCTTTGACTCTTGTTGTACGTTCCATAACCTCACAGTTACCACCATAATAAGAGATATCTTCTCCATCTTTGATAACTGCCTGATCACCACCACGTCCCAAAGCAAGATCCATACCAGCACAAGCTGCTTCGTAGCTTTCCTGATACGTGTTTCCATTAATTCCAAAACTGATACTTAGTGTCATATGCATAGAATTTCCAAGGTTGATCGTCTTGATTTCATCAAGAATTGAAAACTTGTTTTCTTTGATCTTATCCAGATATTTTTGTTCAAACACAACAAAATATTTATCTCTCTCTGTTCTCTTCACAACACCAGAAACATTCTGGATAAACTTATTGATCTTACGATCTGCAACTGCGATCAACATTGAACGTTTCACTGCATCAATATCATCAAGGATCTCATCGTAATTATCAATATAGATCAATCCAATAACCATTCTCTGGTTCTCATTCTGCTCCATATATTTCTTAAGCAGTGTCTGATCAAAGAAATAAGCTGCGATCAGGTCATTATCTTTCAGCATCTGTCTGGAACAGCTGTTATCATTCTCATCTGAGAAATCTTCCACACGAATACGATTCATCTCTACCTTATAGAACAGCGTCTGTTCCTTTTCTTGGTCACCATCTTTGTATTTCTTCTGGTATTCAATATGTGAAATCGCATGGCTGACATCAGATGGAATCAGATTACGATTCAGATTATTAAAAATCTGCTGAATCGACTTTCCTCTGTTATCTCCTGCAATTTTTTGAAATGCCTCGTTCGACCAAATGATCATCCCATTCCCATCAAGCAAAGCATATGGCACTGGAAGCTGCTGAAGCAGATAATTCTGCACCTGACTCTGTTCAAACATAAAGTTCATACATTCTTTCACGATTGCTTGCTTACTTCTGGAATAAATGACCATTTGAAAAATTGCAAATGCAATGATAACGACAGCTAAGATTACTGCACATCGAATATCCAAGAAAAAGAACTCTACATCTATAAAAACCAAAATGAGCAATACCCATAATGGTCTTTGAAGATACTGTTCTATCTTTGTTTTCTTCATAATGTCCATTTTTTTCTCCTGATTCAGTTATTACAATTATCCTTTATTATACCTCAATTGTATGAATTTGTACATTGTATTTAACGAAAGCGAGATATTTGTTCAATTTCTGCAATTTTCTTAATCATTACGACATGTTTTTTCTACAAAACAATATATTTTAATATAAAGAAAAAAGAGCTATATCGCAACATTCGTCACAATATAACTCTTCATTATCTGCTTAAAATTATTCAGCTGTATATGGCATTAAAGCTAAATGTCTAGCTCTCTTAATAGCTCCTGTAACAGCTCTCTGATGTTTAGCACATGTTCCAGTAATACGTCTTGGAAGGATTTTTCCTCTTTCAGATACATATTTCTTTAATGTTGCTACATCTTTATAATCGATTACAGCGTCGGCTTCTGTACAGAATGTACATACTTTTCTTCTTCTACGTCCGCCTCTTCTTCTCATTGGAGAATCGCCTTTTGTATAAGCCATGATTTCTACCTCCTATTTAACTAAATGGTAATTCTTCTTCCAAACCATCTGGAATATTCATAAAACCATCGCTTGCTGCGGCACTAGGCTGTGGCGCGCTTGGCTGTGGAACTCCCATACTACTGTTCTGGGCTGCAGCTGCTTTACTTTCCGCAAAATCCTGCTCTTCGATCACAACTTCTGTTGTGTAAACTTTAACTCCGTCACGGTTTGTGTAACTACCTGTCTGGATTCTTCCAGAAACGACCATCTTTGTACCCTGTTTCAGGTACTTCTCTGCAAACTCAGCTGTGCGTCCGAATGCCACACAGTTAATAAAATCTGCATCCTGTTCACCGTTTCTCTTGAATCTTCTGTCTACTGCTAACGTATATCTGGCAATTGCCAAAGGTGTTTCACCCTGTGAATATCTTACGTCAGGGTCCCTTGTCAATCTTCCCATTAATACTACTTTATTCATTATTCGGATCCCTCCTGTTAATTACGCATCCTGTTTAACGCATAAGAAACGTAATACAGTTTCCTCAATACGAAGTCTTTCTTCAAGTTCTGCTGGAACTGTAGTTTCGCCTTCGAACTGGATGAAATAGTAGTATCCTTCTTTCATCTTCTGAATTTCGTAAGCTAACTGTTTCTTACCCCATTCATCGACGTTAGTGATCGTTGCACCTGCTGTAGTAATCATTGCCTGAACTTTTTCAACCATAGCTGCACGTTCTTCGTCTTCGATCTTTGCACTTAAAACTAATGCTAATTCATATTTCATCATTACTTGCACCTCCTTTTGGTCTAGTGGCTCTTTCTTCGTGAAAGAGCAAGGATATTTTTATATACCACGAATATTTACTCTATCATAAAAATCTAATCTTGGCAAGCTTTTTTTATAAATCCTCTAAAATTTTTTTCAATCCTCTTTCTTGGTACCATAACCTGTCGGCTGCATCCAACACATTTTAAGCGAAAATCCATTCCTACTCTGAGTATTTCCCACTCATTCGTTCCACATGGGTGTGCTTTCTTTAATTTGACAATATCTCCTATCTGAAATTCCATCGGTCAAACCTCCTTATTCTTAATAATATCTCTTTCGTATCTTAGCTTCGTAAATCATGATACCTTATTATAGCAGAAAAGAGAACCAGGCGGTCAACCCTGATTCTCTTCCTGCGTAAATTAAAGAAGAAGTTATTCTCTTAGACTTCTGGCGCTGTTGCGTCAATATCCCCCAGATTCATTGCTTCGTATTGTTCTAAAATTAAAGTCTGGATCATATTTCTTGTATCAGAATTGATCGGATGTGCAATGTCTCTATATTCACCGTCTGCCGCTTTACGACTTGGCATTGCAATAAACAGACCTTTTTCCCCTTCGATTACTTTAATATCATGTACCACAAATTCGTTGTCGATCGTGATAGACACAACAGCTTTCATCTTACCTTCTTTGGCCACTTTTCTAATTCGTACATCAGTTATTTGCATGTTGTCATCCTCCTAGTTTCTAATAATTTAGCTAAAATTCGCTCTCCGGTCAGGCTCTGGTAACTTCTTCTCTCTCTTCGACCGTATATGCTAGTTTCTATTATAACACTATTTTCAGCAATTGTGAACAAAAACTTGTTTTTTATCCCCTTTTTTATTATAACATTTTACTACTTTTTTATCCATATTTTTATGATACTTATAATATTTTCCAATTCAATCTCCGTCTTGCAAGTTTAGTTGCAGTGACTTATAATAAGGAAAACAATGAAACTATATCAAAATAGAAAGAAAGGACACATGAAAATGTATCAAATAGATTTTAACAAACCAATTCATATTCATTTTATGGGAATCGGAGGTATCAGCATGAGTGGTCTTGCTGAAATTCTTATCAAAGAAGGATTTACTATTTCTGGATCCGATGTCCATACTTCTGATATCATCAAACACTTGGAAGATAAAGGTGCCAAAGTTTACTTAAGCCAGACTGCTGATAATATTACAGATGATATTGATCTTGTTGTATATACAGCTGCCATCAACTTCGATACAAACGAAGAATATAAAGAAGCCGTACGCCGTAACATTCCAGTTATGAAACGTGCCACACTGCTTGGCCAGATGATGCACAATTACCAGAATGCGATCGCTGTATCTGGAACTCATGGTAAAACAACGACTACTTCTATGTTATCTTATATTTTACTTGCTGGTAACACAGACCCTACGATCAGTGTCGGTGGAATCCTTGATGCGATCAATGGAAATATCCGTGTTGGACATTCTGAAACATTCGTAACAGAGGCATGTGAATATACAAACAGTTTCCTAGAGTTTTTCCCTAAGATCAGTATTATCCTTAATATCGAAGAAGATCATATGGATTTCTTCAAGGATCTTGATGATATCCGCCATTCTTTCCGTGAATTTGCTCACAAACTTCCTGATTATGGTTACCTGATCATCAATGGTGAAATTGAGAACATCGATTATATTGTGGACGGATTAAAAGCAGAATATGCAACATTTGGACTGGAAAATGATTCTTACGACTATTGTGCAAAGAATATTGGATATGATGCATTTGGACATGCACATTTTGATTATTATTTTAAAGGAGAATATGTTGACCATATCCAGTTAAATGTCAATGGAGAGCATAATGTAAAGAACGCACTGGCTGCCATCGCTGCTGCAAAACGTATCGGTATCGATATTGATACGATAAAGAAAGGGCTTCTTGGATTCACTGGTGCAAAACGTCGTTTTGAATTAAAAGGTACATGCAACGGCTTCACTGTTGTTGATGATTATGCTCATCACCCAACAGAAATCCGTGCAACTCTGGAATCTGCAAAGAATTATCCACATAATGAATTATGGTGTGTATTCCAGCCACATACTTATTCCAGAACGATCGCATTCCTTGATGATTTTGCTAAGGCATTAAGTCTCTGTGATCATGTGATCTTAACTGATATCTATGCAGCCAGAGAGAAAGATACTGGTATCGTAAGTTCCAAAGATATCGTAGATCGTATGGCAGATTATGATGTAGATGTGCATTATATTAAGGAATTTGATGACATTGAAGAATTTATTTTAAAAAATTGCAAAAAAAATGATCTGTTGATAACTATGGGCGCAGGAAACGTCGATTCTATCGGAAATTCTCTCGTAAATAGATAGTTATCCACATTATCCACAGGTTTGTACACAATTGTTGATAAACAAATCTGTGGATTTCTTTTATCCTTTTCCACATTTGTAAAATCTTTGTAAATGGCTTATTTCCATAATTCTACGATTTTTGTCCACATTATCCACATTATCCACATACTTGTACACAATTGGGCTGTGGATTTCCCTGGTATTTACAATTTCTCCAATCTGCGTTATAGTCAGATTAACAATAATAAAAGAAGGAGAAATTGCCATGAATTACATTAAAGTAACAACCACATATCCAACCGGTGGAACGCTGCTTCCAAACGCTTTTGTTGATAATTACATGATCCGTGCGAATGGTGAATATATCAAAGTGTATATCTATCTTCTGCGTATGGTTTCTGATGGTGCGAACTTCAGCATCCCTTGTCTGGCAGACGTACTGGAACTTACGGAGCGTGATGTTACTCGTGCGTTAAAGTACTGGGAGAAAGAATCACTTCTGCGCATGGAATTAAAAGATGGTGAGATCAGTTTTATTGAACTTCTCCCTGTCAGTGGCAATCCACATTCTCCTGAACAGATTTCCAATGCACAGACTGCACAGCCAGATTCACAGGCACAGTCTATAACAGCTTCATCCACTGTCTCTTCCCAGACAGAACAGTTTACAGCAAAAAAACAGGCTTCTATTGGTGCTGAAGCAATCCCAGCAATGAAGACTTTGTCCCCTGCTGAATTACAGCGTAAGAGTGAAGACGAACGTTTCTCATATCTTCTTTATGTATGTGAAATGTTTTTAGGAAAACCTCTTACCTGCACAGATATGAACACATTACTTTATATGATCGAGGATCTTAAGATGTCCTGCGAATTAGTTGAATATCTTGTAGAGCATTGTGTTTCCAATGGCAAGAAGAGTTTCCGTTATATGCAGTCTGTAGCGATCAACTGGTATGAAGCCAATATTCAGACTCCAGATGAAGCGAAAGCATACAGCAAAAATTTCCGTAAGGAATATTATTCTATTATGCGTGCTTTCGGATTAAACCAGAATCCTGCACCTGTTCAGGAAGAATATATGAAACGATGGCTTGAGACAGATGGTTTTGATCTTCCATTGATCATCGAAGCATGTAACCGAACAATCAATGCGATCAATAAACCAAGTTTTCCATATGCAGATACCATCCTAAAACATTGGAAAGATAACCATATTGTAACCTTGGAAGATGCTAAGAACTTCCATGTACAGCAGAAGGCTCCTAAGACTTTTGCTAACAATAATAACCAGAATACTATGCATAATTTTACTCAGCGTGATTATGATTTTGATGCGTTAGAGCAGCAGCTTTTACAGAAACAGTTCGCAAACGAACTCATGGAGAACTAACTTATGTCATTATCAAATAACGATTATCAGGATATCATGCGCCAATATGAAGCAAGGCGGCTTTCTAATTACCGTCTTCATGAACAGCGCAAGAAAGATATATATACAACCATTCCAGAGATCAGAGATCTTGACCGACAGATTACTTCCAATTCAATTTCTCTTGGAAAGCAGCTTATCGTCAGTGATGATCCTGCTTTACGAGAAAACTACCGTAAGAAGAATCATGTTTTGATCGAGAAGAAGCAGGCTCTCTTACACGAGGCCGGATATTCATCTGATTATCTGGAACCCATCTATCATTGTAAGAAGTGTAAAGACACCGGATATATTGGGCAGGAACCATGTTCCTGTTTTCATCAGGCGATGATCGATCACCTGTATTCCGGTTCTAATATGGCTAAGATTTTAGCCCGGGAGAATTTTCGGACCTTCAGAGAAGATTATTACTCCGATCAGATGACCAAACAAGGTCTTCCAAGTCCAAGACGCAACATCCAGAAAGTTGTGGAACACTGCAAAACCTTTATTTCCAGATTTCCAAATCACGACAACATTTTATTTCAGGGTTCCACTGGTGTTGGGAAGACTTTTTTAAGTCATTGTATTGCAAAGGAGATCATGAACCGCGGATTTACCTGTGTCTATATGACAGCTTTTCAACTTTTCGATACACTTGCCAAACATACCTTTGGCAGAGAAAAGAATGCTCAACAGGAGACTTCTGCTAACCTGATCTTTCAATGCGATCTACTGATCATTGATGACCTTGGTACAGAGATGATTAACAAATTTGTGATTTCACAGTTGTTTCAATGTTTGAATGAACGATTGATCCAAGAGAAATCCACAATTATTTCTACCAATTTATCTCTTCAGGAATTTCGAAATACCTACTCGGAACGAATCTTCTCAAGAATTATAGAGAATTATTCCTGGCAGAAAATCTATGGAGATGATATCCGTTTCAAAAAATCGAACTTGACGTAACTTATTTATAATGTTATAAAAAAATATAAAGAACAATATACGAAGGAGATAGTATCATGAGACGATCTGACCGTAACTTTACTAAGATTCCAGACGGTAAACTTGGAATCATTGCCCTTGAAGGATGCAAAGAACTTGGAAAAACAATTGACAACTATATCATTCAGTGGAGATCTGAAACTTTCAAAGATTTCAAAGACTCTGTTGCTTGTGATGGATATTTAAGAGATACTTATCTTTTAGATGCTAGTTGCCCTCGCTTTGGTTCTGGAGAAGCCAAAGGTATCATTCGCGAATCTGTTCGTGACATGGATTTATACATCATCGTTGACGTATTAAATTACAGCGTTACTTACTCTTTAAGTGGACGTGTGAACCATATGTCTCCAGATGATCATTATGCTGACTTAAAACGTATCATCAGTGCTGCCGCTGGTAAAGCTAAGAGCATAAATGTTATCATGCCTTTCTTATATGAAAGCCGCCAGCATAAGAGAAGTACTCGTGAATCCCTTGACTGTGCAGTTATGCTTCAGGAATTATTAAACCTTGGTGTTGATAACATTCTGACATTTGATGCACATGATCCTCGTGTACAGAATGCGATTCCTATCAGCGGATTCGATAATATTCAGCCTACTTATCAGTTTGTAAAATCATTAGTTGAACAGTGTAAAGACGTTCACTTCGACAAAGACCACTTAATGGTTATCAGTCCAGATGAAGGAGCTATGCAACGTGCAATCTACATGGCAAACGTTGTTGGTGTTGATGTTGGTATGTTCTACAAACGTCGTGACTATTCTACAGTTATTGATGGCCGTAACCCAATCGTTGCCCATGAATTCCTTGGTGATTCATTAGATGGTAAAGATGTACTGATCATTGATGATATGATCTCTTCTGGAGAAAGTATGATCGATGTAGCGAAAGAATTAAAACGCAGAAATGCACGTCGTGTCTTCTGCTTATCTACATTTGGTTTATTCACAAATGGATTAGAAGTATTTGATCGTGCTGTTGAAGAAGGTATCATTGAAAAGGTTATCACTACAAACCTTACTTATCAGACACCTGAATTATTATCTCGTGACTGGTATGCATCTTCTGATGTATCTAAATACGTTGCACTGTTAATTGATACATTAAATCATGACGCATCAATCAGTGATCTGTTAAATCCAACAGAACGTATCAAAGAATATCTTGAAAAGAAAAATCTTTAATTTGTAATATAGAAGGATCTGTTATTATCAGCAGATCCTTTTTTATTATATTTAAATTTCTTTTGTTCATAACATGAAAAGAATCAAAAAAACAAAAAGCGTACAGGAATCATTAAGATTTCCCGTACGCTTCTTTATTGTACAATATTATTGTTCCTTTGACGAATTATTATCCTGAGACTGTGAAGCTGTCGTTGGCGCTTCTGTTGTTGGTGCTGCCGTTGTTGGCGCTTCTGTTGTTGTCTCTACCCTTCCAGTGCTTGTAGCCTGTGTTGATGTTGTCGCCTGATAGTCTCCTCCATCATAATTTGAATAATCTTCTGTGATTGTACCTGATGCATCTGAAGATGAATACTCTGAATGTATCATATTCATAAAGTTGCTCCATATAGTTTTTGGATAAGATGCTCCGCTTAATGCTGGCATGATTTTATAATCATCTCTACCTACCCAGATTGCAGTTGTATAATAAGGTGTGTATCCACAGAACCACCCATCTCGGTTATCATTTGTTGTACCGGTCTTACCTGCGGTATCAACATTCGGTACTTTAGCTCCCACTCCAGTTCCGCCTGTTACTACACTCTTTAATACATCTGTCATCTGTTTTGCTGCACTTGTTGAATAAACTCTTCTCTTCTTTGTAGAAGATGACATTACTTCATCTCCATCAGAAGTTGTAATTTTTGTAATACATGTTGGTTCTCTGTATACACCATTGTTCTTCAAAGTTGCATACCCTGCTGCCATTTCTTCAGCAGTTGTTCCTTTTCTGAAACCACCAATACATGTCGTATAATATTTATAATCTGAAGGTTCCAAATATTTAAAATTCATCTCTTCCAGATATTTTAAACATGTCTTCGGTGTCAACTGTTCATATATACGCATAGTTGCAACGTTACTTGATTTCTGAACTGCTCTTCTAAGAGAGATCTGTCCAGAGTAAGAACCATGTGAGTTTCTTACTCGATGCTTATCATTTGATGCCATCGGAGAATCATTTACTGTTGATCCAGCAGACCATCCATGCTCTAATGCTGGTGCATATACAAGTAATGGTTTGATCGCACTACCTGGCTGTCTAGGACTCTGATATGCACGGTTTAACGTATAACCGATATTCTTCTGTTCACGTCCACCAACGATTGCAACTACTTTTCCAGTATCATTGTCAATACATGTACCAGATGCCTGTGCTTTATAAATACCATTCTTATCTTTCTCCGTATATCCAGATAACGCATTATTTACACTTTTTTGCAGCTGTTTCTGAACATCAGGATCAATGGATGTGTAAATATGATATCCAGCACTGTATAATGTTCTCTTACACTCTGCATACATCTTATCATATTCTTCCTGATACTTTTTCTTCTCAGAGTTAGAACTGAAATCATCCTTGAATTCAAATCCCTTCTGTTTCATGATCTCTTTTGTTGCACAGTGAATGACATAGGTCTCTATATAGTTCTTCTTCTCTGTCTTAGTTTTCTGTGCTTTCTTCACATCAATGTCTTCATTTAACGCTTCTTCATACTGATCTTTTTTGACCAGATTCTGTTCGTACATATCTTTCAAAATCTTATTTCTACGTTTGATCGTATTTTCTTTATTTGTACGTGGATCATAAATTGTTGGATTGTTTGGAATTGCAGATAAAAATGCTGCTTCTGACATTGTCAGATTCTTCGCATCTTTTCTGAAATATCCCTGGCTTGCTGCCTGAATTCCATAATATCCATTTGAATAATAAACATTATTCAAATAAAATTCCAAAATCTGTTCTTTTGAATATTTCTTCTCCAGTTCTACTGCCATGAAAATTTCTTTTACTTTTCTCTTCCATGTTTTCTGTCGATTCAAAAATACAGTCTTTGCAAGCTGCTGTGTAAGGGTACTTCCACCCTGTGTGATTGCTCCTTTGTGTACGACATAACTTACCGCAGCTCGTGAAATTCCTTTATAGTCTACACCACTGTGTTTGTAGAAATTCCTATCTTCCACAGAAATTACAGCAGCTATGACATAAACCGGAAGTTCTTTGTATTTTAGGTAATATACATCTTTCTCACCTTTAAACTTCAGTAACTGCTTTCCGTTGGTGTCATATACAATACTTGTCTGTGATGCCTTGAATGTATCCTCACTCGACTGTGCGACGAGTTCTTTGGCCTCACTTCTAAGCTTCATAACCTTTGCCCCAAAAGTAAACCAGCCGATTACGACCAACAACAAAAAGACCACTGAAACTTTTAAAAGAACTTTTTTCTTTTTACGTTTCTTCTTTTTCTTGCTTTCGGGAATAATCTTTTTTGTTTCCTTTGTTTCTTCAGCCATATTCCTTTCACCTTTCGTTTGTTTTTACTGCTTACATTTGTTCCGGAATATCTCCGGATATATATCTTAATTTTAACATAAAATATATCATAACTAAAACTTTTGTCTCGACATAGTTTGCACTTTAAAGACAAAATATACTAATTCGCATATCCATAATAAACACTTCCTGCCTGTTTAAATTCATTCTCAAGCTTCTTACGGTTTGTCTTTACAGATTTTCCTGTCAATGGATCATAGTATCTTAGGTCTGTTTGATTATAACTCATAACAACGATGAATGTTCCATCCTTTCTCTGTGCCATAAATGAACGACCCTTACTGATCACATAAACAATATCATCAATACTGCAATCAGAATAGTTTACTGCTCTATGCTTAAATACCTTATTTAACTTGTCATATGTGCTTCCTGACATCTTCTTAATCTTATTGTAAGAGATATCAATTCCATCTGCCTTTGCCATCATCAGAATACATGCAATATCTGTTTCGTCTTTATTCTCTGCTTTGATCATCGGAATATTAGAAGCTTTTCCATAATTCTGTGCAATACCTTTTTCCCATAAATACATCTGATTATAATTTACAACAACTCCGCCACCTTGTTCGGCAACTTTAATAGCATCTTTCATATTGCTATAGATTCCTGAAAGCTTGCCACCTGTATATACATATGCATCGTTATATTTATTATCATTCTCTGCAAATGTAATCTCTGTATCATTGTCTGCTTCTTCAACATTTGTGGACAGATAATCTGGTCTTGTCTGAATATATACATCCTCTGGGAATCCAAGGTAAAGCTGATTTAATCTTGTCCCTGTATATCCATATTCCAAGACAACTTTATTTTCTTTCTTATCCTTGTAACGGATATAACTTTCATTCACTTTCTTATATCCTTTTCCACTCTTTCGTGAATGTGTCAATGAGATTGTTGTACTATCTACGTTGGCATCCGTAATATAAGTTCCGTCTTCTCCATATGTCTTAACATTCTTCTTATTACTTCTGATAAATACCTTTGTTAAAGGATACAGATAAGAACCATCTTTTTGTCTTACGATTTCTGATTTTTCTCCAATTCCATAGATAAAATCTTTGCCTATAAATCCTATTGGTCTTAAAACTTCATTCTTGCCACAAGAAATGTTATCTGTTTTTTGTGTTGCAAGATCTATGATCTTGATTTTATTTTTGAACTGGTTTAATGCCAGCATTCCATTGTCAGAAATAACTGTCATATCATCTGTAATATTTTTTGCGAGAATCTTACTCTTTCCTGATTCAACATCAACTTGATATACAGCACCATCCAGATAGAAATAGAAATCTCCATCATCACTTAAGAACGCACCTTTCTTGATATCATTCTTCATCATATCATACTGTATCTTTGTTGGAATGAATGCTAATTCTTCTATCCTCTGGTCTGAAGCACTAAACTGATATACCGCAATACCATTATTACCTTCATGCTTTCCACGATTCATATATCCGTATACCACAAACGAAATGTCTCCATTAGATTTCATCTTCATGATCTGAACATCATGCTTCTGATAATTATTACGGCTGTCTCGATAATCTTCTCCTTCAAAAGAAAATACCTTGTACATATTAGACTTCTGGTAATCATAATACCAAAGCTCGTCCTGTACAACAAAAGCGACTTTCTTTCCGCCTTTTTTGCTGACAACCTGCTTCTGGTTGCTTCCGATTCCGAGTAAGATTCTATTATTACTTCTGTCAATCGTATCATATCTCATATAAGCTTCCATATTGCGCTCATAATTTAACAAATACATTCTGTCCTTTGCATAACGAATCCTAAAATATTCTGTTGCTTGATAATACTGTTTTGTCCCGTCACTGTTCTCAGCTGAAAGAATATATCTTAATTCAACAGATGTTACATTATCTGAAATTTCTTTTACTGTTGCCGGATAAATACTCTCTACCTGAGGTTTTAATGTTGCGTATGAAACTGCTTCCTGTGTTGATTTCAATGTTACGTTCGAAAGGTTATTGGATGTTGTACCTTCTGCTGTTTCCAAATACTGACTGATAAATTCAGTATTTCCTTCTGTCAATGCCGCATTGTGGAATTTCTCTGCAAAATTCAGACATTCCTTAAGATGGAAACTTGTTCCATAGATAATTCTTGTAAAGTAACGGATCGTTTTATTATCCTGCTTTACAGATAACTCCATCAAATATGTCTTTCCATTTTCCAAGCGTTCTTTGATCTGTATATTGGCAGTACTTTTTTCTTTTCCCTTATGAAAAGCTGTATCACCATTTCCCAAAACAGTCTTATTATCTGTATCATAAAGCTTATATGATACAACACTGATATCTTCTGTTGCATCCTTTAGGATTACTTTTACCTGATTTTCATATACCGGTGTGATACTATCACGGATCAGTGATGCATCTACATCTCCCTGATAACCATGTAATTCATTGATATCTTTTCCATCTACAGATATTGTTAATAAAGGGAATGTCGGCTGTTGTGTTTCTGTCACTCCCTGATTATTTCTTCCTACTAATGTATAATTCCATATAAATAATGAGATCAGAAAAATGACCCCAAATATTGCAATCTGTATCACTTTATTTTGCTTCATTATATTCTCCTTTTTCATTCCGTGAAGCTTTCTATTGTTCATTTTATCTTTTTTTGTACATTTATACAACCATTTTAAGAAATGTTTAAGATGTGCAAAGGACTTTTTATCCTGTAAATAAAACAATTGCCGGGATTTCTCCCGGCCTTATTAATCTATGATCGAAACATATTTTTCTTTGTACGGTAGCGACAGCGTCTGTGATAGATCTCTCCTCCGATCAGAATTACGATCATCTGATGTAGCTTGCGTTCCTGCTTAGGACAGTCTTCTTTCTCCTGGTAATTCATCTTATCATAAATCTTATCTGCCATTGAAAGAAGCATTGTCCGATCCATATATTCGTCAAACATTCTGCTTCCATCATATTCCATCTGATCACAAGCATCCTCAATCTGATCTAGAATCTCTCTCGCCAGTGCAGAATACATCCGAATGATATATTGATAATCATCTTCCTGCCTCTGTTCCTGTGCTATCAGCTCTCTGCTTGTTCTTATTTCTGTATCAAATATTGGAAGATTCCCTAATCCTTCTCTATCCGCCATCTTTATGCTCCTTTTTCTCTATCAATCATATCTTATGATATTCTTGAGAAAAAATGCATGTCTTATTCACCATTTTCTTTTCTGATACTTCTCACTTCTTCATTGATTGCTAACATCTTGCTGTCTAAGAATGCCACAAGATCTGCACATTCTTTTAATTCCTGCTTAATGTACTCTGGTGTATTACCTTCGTACTTATAATAAATCTTATGTTCCAGAGATGCCCAGAAATCCATCGCTACGGTTCTGATCTGAATCTCTACTTTCGTACGAACAACTTTATCAGACAAAAAGATCGGCACTCTTACGATCAGATGATAACTTCTGTATCCATTGATCTTTGGATTCAGCATATAATCCTTTGTCTTCAATACTTCTATATCATCCTGTGATGCGATCATATCAACAATTCTATAAATATCGGGTGTAAATGAACAGATGACTCTTACTCCTGCAATATCATCGATATATTTCTGAATATTCTCTACGGTAATCTCTTTTCCTTTTCTCATCAGCTTACGAGTGATGCTTTCATCTGTCTTAAGTCTTGATTCTATATGTTCAATTGGATTGTACTGATGTACTAAACGGAACTCATCATTTAATATCTCTAACTTTGTTCTAATCTCTTTTAATGCAGAACGATATAATAATTTAATCTTTCGATATTCAAGCATTACATCTTGTACATCAGGTAATTCTAATTCTCTCATGTCTACTCACTCCTTACCTTGTTTGCTGTTTCTATTTTAACACTGTTTGGATTTGTATTCAATAGTGTACAATCTGCTGAAATTTCTTAGACTTCTCAATTATAAACTGAGGTTAAATGAAATGAAAAATGATAAGTTTAATTTCTATGATAATAAAAAAATCCGTGCGGCCTGCCTTGTGTCGCCTTCCACAGACGTTACCTCTATAGTTAACTCAACCCAGGCACCCTCACGGCACATAGAAGGTTCCACTTAGTGCTGCTTTGTTCCCAACCTGACACGGTTCGTGGATTCCTATTGCGTGAGACCCAGATATCAACGCCACTTGTAGAGGGCAGCTCTACAGAAGGCAACCCGAAACAAGACCATCACCTCTGCTATAGCGGATTGCAGAAAAAGGGTGCCGCTACCTCCCCGGCTAGCACGGAAACTTTATGACTTGATTATCTTTGGCATCTTAGATTTAAGATGCATATTTGATTATACTAAATAGTTATCTCAAGGTCAATAGTTATTATCTTTTTTAATAAATTCTATTATTTTTCTGTTATGTTGTTGTGTATGCTTTAATCCTCATTGTAAGTCTTGCAGAATACATATCATACCATTTATTTCCCTTCAAGCAGACATAACTCTGTCCTTTCGCTGTTTTATTCACAAATCTGATCCAGCCAAAATTGTCACTGTGATCGCATCCGATGAGTGCTGTTGAACCTATCTTAATAACTATAGAGAACTTTTCTCCTTTGACCAGTCTGACTTTCTGCTTCAGATCGATCGTATGTGTTCCCGCTTCTTTGATCGTTCCTGTCATAGCACGTTTTAACAGCTTCTTTCCTGATGTCGGTTTTCCTTTCTTCGGGTTTTTATATATTTGAATGCTGTATTTTACATTTGGATTCATTGTAACTACATTGACTGCTTTTAGCGTCTCTTTTTTCTTCTTTGTTCCTTTTTTCGCTGTGTATATATTAGCGATCTGCTGACCTTTCTTCAATCGGTATGCAGATGGATTTGCTGATCCATCATAAAAATAGTTGTATTTATATGTAGATGACTTTACAAACTGACCTGACAAAAATTCACACATAGATCTATCTTCATAAGATATATAGGTATATCCCTTGTCTTCTTCCTTGTTTCCCCAGCTGTTTTTTATGATCCATGCACCATTTCTCTTTGGTTTTGATGCCTCCCCAAACTTATCTCTACTGTAATTATCATTCCACCCAACAATTGTTACGATATGATTTGCTGCATCCTCTGATAATGTACAATTATAAGATTTATGTGATCTATCGTAGAATTTTTCATCTTCCTCTGTCGTTTCTGGTGCATGATATGCTACAACAACTGATCCATATTTTTTTATGTAAGATTTTACTACATTGATTGATGGATTATTTCCAAGGAAAAATCCATTTTTTAAAATCGCAGCATCTTTTTGCCCAAGCTTGCTTGATAATGTCCATTTATTGGTATTAAATGGAGCTGTACTCTCGTTGGCCAGCCCATACCATCCTGTTAATGTGATCATCGCAAGCTGTGCATTTCCACCTGAATATTTCCAGTTTCCTGATACTTTTGTTGCATCTCCTTTTGTGTTATTCAGCGCATCATTTGTTCGATTATACATAAAATATCCTAAATGTTTTTCTGAATAATCAACATTCTTTTTTACTTTCTTTTGTTTAATTAATGATGTTTCACCTAGCGATGCCAAGCCAAATGCCCAACAAAGTTCTGTATTCCCCTGATTCTTTACTAATGTGACAAGACCTTGTTCTGCTGCATTATAATATCCGGCATATGATCTTGCATAAGTTTTATTCTGCTGACTTTCCTTCGGTGACTCTATATTTAAATGAATAGAATGATATCCTGTTGGTTTCTGTGCTGCAAATACTCCCTCAATTGAAGATAAACACATTATTCCTGCACATAACAGTATTGCTGTTAATTTCTTAATTCTGTGCATTTTTTTCCTCCTTTTTCTTCCTTCTTAATTCTCTGAAAAAATCTGATAACATCTGGCTGCATTCTTCTTCTAAAATTCCATGTTCAATCTCTGTCTGATGATTAAACCGTTCTACCTGCAAAATGTTCAAAACAGATCCCGCACATCCCGCCTTGGGATTCATTGCTCCAATAACAACCTTTGGAATTCTCGCCTGAACAATCGCTCCTGCACACATCTGACATGGTTCAAGTGTAATATACATTGTACATTCCTCAAGTCTCCAATCCTCTAACTTCTTGCTGGCTTTCTGGATTGCAAGTAATTCTGCATGTGCTAACGTTGTTTTCTTTTTATTTCTCTGATTATAAGCTCTGGCTATGATTTTATCTTCATGAACAATCACACACCCAATTGGTACATCACCGACTGCTGCTGCTTTTTTTGCCTGCCGGATTGCTTCTTTCATATATTTTTCTTCTTGTGTCACGTCTGTTCCCCTTATATCTATGTCATATTTTTTTCTATTATAACATAGAATGAATCAAAAAGAGAGTAGACGATTGTCAGATTATCAGCGTATTGTATCCTATCTGTATGAATATCACCATGGAATTAAAGGTTCTAATGTTGGTTTTGCCAAAATAGAAAAGCGCCAGAATCAACTGCGGGTATATTTTCATGTAAAGACAAATGATCAGGCATTGGAATATAAAATTTATTTTTATCATTTTCATGAAGGTACAATGGAGGGAATTTTTCTTGATACGATCAGACGAAGTGATGCAATCATCGAATTTAAAAAGAATTATCCTGTAATTGAAAATTTTGAAGAAATGGATGGTTTTCTGATCTATCACTCAAATGAACATTTCTTTGGGTCACAATGGAAAGAACTTCCGATCATTATCCGGAGTTTTAAGCCCTTGGAAATTCCGGATGCCAAACCAGAAATAGTAGAAACGATAGAAAAAACAGAGGAAACTAAAGAAACAGAAGAGATAGAAGAGACAGAAGAGATAGAAGAGATAGAAGAGATCGCGGAGACAAAAACTTCCGGACTTTCTGAGTATATTGAAGCTCTTCAATTAGAAAAGGATGCCAAAAATATCCGGCATCCTGATCCTGTTAAAGGTTTTGACTGGAAGGAGTATCCCACCTTGCCAATGCCTCTTTCTTACAGCCTTGATCCTAGCATTAAGATCACACTAAAAGATCTTGATCAGATTCCTGACCTTGATGACAACGTAAAAGCAAATGGATTCCTTCTTTTAAATTATGGAAATTTCGGCCATCTGATGCTTGCAAAAGATGCTGACAGCGGCCAGCGTTATCTCGGAATTCCTGGAATCTTTGATAACGAAAAAGCTTTTATCTCTCGTTTATTTGGATTTAAAACATTTATCACAGTTCCTTTAAAGCCTCATAAAACTGGTAATTTCGGCTATTTTATCTTACCGATCTAATATGTTTGCAAGTGTTGCAAACTGTTCCAAAGTTAAGGCTTCTCCTCGGACAGATGCTGGTAATCCCATCTCTTCTAATGCCTGTGCTACCTGTTCTTTGGAGAAGTTTAGCCCACCAAAATTCTTAATTCCGTTCTGAAGTGTTTTTCTTCTCTGGTTAAAAGACGCACGGATCAATTGGAATAACAGCTTTTCATTTGTAACTTTGATCGGTGCATCTTTATATTTTGTCAGACGAATAACTGCTGAACCTACTTTCGGTCTTGGCATAAAACAGTTTGGCGGTACATTTGCTACCACATATGGTTCTGCATAATACTGAACTGCCAGCGATAATGCCCCATAGTCCTTTGTTCCAGGGCCTGACTGCATGCGGTCTGCAACTTCTTTCTGTACCATAACTGTGATGCTGTCGATTGGCACATGACTTTCAAACAATCCCATAATAATCGGTGTTGTAATGTAATATGGAAGATTGGCAACCACTTTTACAGGCTTACCGCCGTTCTTTTCTTCTACAATCTTTGCGATATCAACTTTCAAAATATCCGCATTTAAAATGGACACGTTGTCATATGCACTTAATGTATCTGATAAGATTGGAATCAGATTCTTATCAATCTCGACTGCCATGACTTCTCTTGCATTTTCAGCAAGATACTGTGTCATAGTTCCAATTCCTGGTCCGATTTCCAATACAAAATCTTCTTTATTTACTTCGGCAGCGGAAATAATCTTCTCAAGTACACGTTCATCGATCAGGAAATTCTGCCCAAATTTCTTCTGAAAATCAAAGTCATATTTTTGGATTACTTCTATTGTATTTTTTGGATTTCCAAGTTTCACTCTTATACCTCTTTCATACGATACAATTTTCTTGCATTTTCTTCTGTGACTGCGATCAGTTCCTCTTTATCAATCCCTTTGATCTGACTGAGCGCTTCTGCTACATAATTCAAGTTCAGAGAAGAATTTCTCTTGCCTCTGTTTGGTTCTGGTGACAGATATGGGCAATCTGTCTCTAATACGATTCTGTCTAATGGTGCATACGCTGCAACTTCTTTTAATGTCTTTGCATTTTTAAATGTCACAACCCCGCCAATTCCAATATAAAATCCCATATCAAGGAATTGTCTTGCCATTTCTTTGGAATATGAAAAACAATGAACCACTCCTCCGATGTCTTCTGCATGTAATGATTTCATTATATCATATGTGTCCTTTGCTGCATCCCTGCTGTGAATAATAATTGGTAATCTCACTTCCCTGGCAAGCTCAATCTGTGCTTCAAACCATTTTTTCTGAATCTCACGTTCTGGTTCATCCCAGTAATAATCTAGTCCAATTTCACCGATTGCAAGAATCTTATCTTTGCCTGCGTATTCCTTTAATGTATCCATATCTGACTCTGTAAGATCAGCTGTATCACTTGGATGAACTCCAACAGCTCCATACATCATCGGATATCGATTCACTGCATCTACGATCCATGCAGATGTTTCCATGTTAGATCCTACATCAACAATCGTTCCGATCCCATTATCTTTCATAGAAACCAACAGTTCTTCTCTATCCTGATCAAACTGCTTATCATCGTAATGTGCATGTGTATCAAATATCATCGTTTCTCCCCTTTCTCTCTTCGTCTCTTTAATCTAACTGTATTTCCGTTAACTGCAAGGCAGTGAATACTTCGTAAAAAACTTGACATACGGCTGTACCCATAGTCTTTTATATTAAATCCGCTGTGTTTATCTTTCAATTCTAATGTTATGGCTGATAAATTCTCCAGTGAACCTCCATTTTTCTTTACAAAAAGAATCACTTCTTCTTCAATCGTTTCTCTGCTTGTCAATTCTTTAAATTCCACATAACAATTGGTATCTTCCTGAACGATCACAAAATTATCCATCTCTTCATCGATCAACACACTTAATTTTGTATATCCATAATTTCGCACATCAAAATCTGAATATTTCTCATTCAGTCGGTTTCCAATTCTCCCTAAATCAACTGGTGCATTTCCATTTTCACTGATGATATCCGCAATTGTGCAAGAAATTTCGTCTAATGATGTTACATTTTCAATCTCATTATTTTCAATCTCATCTTCTTTATCCCTGTCTGCTTCATACAGAAGATTTAGATGTATAAATTTATTACATGCTCTTGTCAATGCAACCGGCGTCTTGGATTCTCCCATACCAATAACGTACATATGCTCTTCTCGAAGTCTCATCGCAAGCCTTGTAAAATCACTGTCACTAGTTACCAGGCAAAATCCATCCACTTTCTTCCCATATAATAAGTCCATTGCATCAATAACCATTGCCATATCTGTTGCATTCTTACCTGAAGTGTAAGCGAACTGCTGTACAGGAATAATGGAATACTCTAATAATAATTCTTCATTCCACCCATTTGCCTTTGACCAGTTTCCATAGATTCTTCGGCAAGATGGAAATCCATATGCTTCAAGTTCCTGAAAAATAATAGGTGCATACTTGGGACTGATATTATCTGCATCGATCAGAACTGCAAACTGATTCTTTTCTTCTTCTACCATATTTTCCCTCATATCTAAAATTGTTTATAAAATGAAAAAAGGATATATCCTCTCGAATATATCCTTAAGTAAATACCAAGCGGGTGATGGGAATCGAACCCACGTGATCAGCTTGGAAGGCTGGAGTTCTACCATTGAACTACACCCGCATATCTTGTTCGCTGTTATTTGTTTTCCCTAGCGACAAGTAATACTATACCATCACTTTTTATAAATTGCAAGTGTTTTTTTGAATTTTTTTTATTTTTTTGAATAAATTATTGTAAAGGCTTCTTGGAGTATATTTTATGATGAATTCTATCTGGTGTTTTATGATCTTATTTGGCTTGATCGTTGGAAGCTTTAATGGGAAGATTGCTGTACTTTCCGATACAATTCTTTCTTCCTCCAAAGAAGCTGTAGAACTCTGCATCCTTATGTTTGGAATTGTTGGTCTGTGGTCTGGACTCATGAGCATTGCCTTATCTCTTGGAATCACTACAAAACTTCAGCAAATGTTATCTCCCTTCCTTTCCTTTCTTTTCCCCAATTTAAAAAACAAAAAAGCAAAAGAATACATCAGCACTAATATTATTGCAAATATGCTAGGGCTTGGCTGGGCTGCAACTCCTTCTGGATTAAAAGCTATGGAAGAATTACAAAAAAATAATCCTCATAAAGATACCGCAACCAATGAAATGTGTTCTTTTCTTATTTTAAATATCTCATCCTTGCAGCTGATTCCGATCAATATCATTGCTTACCGCAGCCAATATGGTTCCGTAAACCCAACGAAAGTACTGATTCCTGGACTGATCGCAACTTTTGCTTCCACGATCATGGCTGTTATCTATATCAAATGGAAGGACCGAAAACGATGATCACATTTCTTGCAAATCTTGTAATTCCAATGTTTATATTTACTCTTATTTTATATGGAACATTAAAGAGGAAGGATATCTATACACCATTTCTTGAAGGCGTTATGGACGGCTTTAAGATCGTATTTGAGATTGCTCCAACTTTGATTGCTTTATTTTTTGCAATTCAGATCTTTCGTTCTTCTGGTGCTCTTGACCTGATTGTTCGTTTTCTGACCCCTGTCGGGAGTCTGCTTAAGATTCCTCAAGAAGTTCTTCCTGTGATTTTTGCAAAACTTTTTTCTTCTTCTGCTGCAACTGGATTTTTATTGGATATTTATAAAACTTCTGGTCCGGATTCTTTAGCGGGATTTATGTCCTCTGTGATCCTCAGCTCTACAGAGACCTGTTTTTATACATTATCTGTATATTATTCTGTGGTTGGAATTAAAAAAATCCGTTATACTCTGACTGGTGCATTACTTGCTGTGTTTACAGGAACCCTGATTTCTATTGTACTGTGTTATTTATAGCCTATCAAAATCTCTCTTTCCAAAAGAATTTTATTATTCCAAATCTTTTTTATTTTCCATCTCTCGGAAACTGACAACCAGATCATAAACTTCTGGTCTTTTCTCTTTCAAATGTTCATCCAGACGATGCCTTCTCTCTTTAAATCTCTGTGCAAGTTCTGGATGTTCTTTCATGATTCGTTCATGAATTTCTCTTCGATGTTCCTCAAAACGTGCCGCCAGCGTCCTTTCATCTTTTCCGGAAATATTTACAATCTCTTTTAAATGTTCTTCCAAATGTTCTAACCATTCATCTTCATCAAACGCTTCCATATGTGACCATCTTCCATGCAACAGATTTTCTACATTTCCATTTTGCTTTAGCTGCTCGATCTGGCGTGTGATCTGTTTCTCAATCTGATCTTCTGTCTCTGAACCAAATGCCCAGACAAACTCCTGCATCCGATTGTCCACACGCTTTCTTGAAGCACTTCTTTCTTCATTATCGACTCCGCCTTCTAATGGATATGGACGTTTGATTCCCATATCTTTTAATGCAATATGGATTGTTCTTCTAACACATCCCTCTTCAATCAGATAACCAATCCCAAGCTTTCTCATCTGCTCATTTAAACCAGCAATATGCTCTGTGATGTAAAACTTGATTCCTTGTTCTTTGAATGACTTATAAAGAATCTCAAGTCGATCTGCTGCCGTGATATCGATACTTCCGATTCCGCTTGCATCAAGAATTACCGCTTTAATATTTCCTCTACGTTCAATCTCCTGCTCAATATCCTGCTGCAGCACCCCTGCATTTGCAAAAAATAGATTACTGCTAAATCGATAGATCACAATTCCTTCGATCTCATGAATCTGCCTACTCTCTGCCAGATCACGAAAATGTTTATGTCCCGGCTGAATTCCTAAGAAACAACTTGCTGGTTTTGATGAGCGAATTACCATTTCCGCAAATGATAAAATAATTCCGATCAGTACACCATTGATCGTTCCAAGTAGCAGTACACCAATAAACGCTCCCCAAAAAATGAAACATTCTGTACGACTGACTTTCCAAAGTTTCACTGCAAGTTCAAATTCTGTTGCACCAAGAAGTGCTGAAATTACGATTGCTGTCAACACTGGTATCGGCAGATATCCTATAAATCCTGTTCCAAAAAGCAGTAAAATGATCATTGATAATCCTGCCACAATACTCATTAACTGCGTTTTCCCTTGATACTGCTCTCCCATTGCTGTTCTTGAAACAGATCCATTGATCGGACAGCATCCAGTCAATGCCGCCACAAAATTTCCCGCTGCAAATGCAAACAATTCCTGATTATCGTTGATACGGTATCCATTTTTCTGTGCAAAATTATTCTCTGCAAGAAGTGTTTCTGCCATAATAACAACTGCTACTGACAAGCTGATCGTTACTACTTCGTCCATCGGAACTAACGTAAGATCAGGAAAACTCCATCTTGGAAGTCCTGGTGATACTGCATCCAATGTCTTGATTCCCCATTCTTTCATCGGCAAAACCTGTGTCATGACTGCTCCTGCTGCCATCATCACTACTGCCATTGGGAATTTTGGCATTATCTTTTTGGCTCCCAATAAGATAATAAGTGAAACAATCCCTAAGATCAGTGACGGAAGATTGATCTGTTCTACTGTTTTTTCTATATGTTCCAAAAGTTCTAATAATTCTCCCGTTCCCGCAGTTCCACCCATAAGTTTTGGTACTTGCATCAAAATGATCGTTGAACAAATTCCTGTAATAAATCCACCCATAACTGGTGCCGAAATATAATTCACAAGTTTCCCTGCATGCATCAGATAAAATGCGATCAACCATACTGCCACAAAAAACGTGATGACTGGAACGACTGCAAGTGCTTCCTTGGAACCACTTTGGATATTCATTCCTAAAAGTGCTGACCCTACCAACGCTGCAGGTGCTGCATCTACCCCAAAGATAAATTGAGGTGATGTAGAAAATAGTGCAAATAAGATGATCGGAAACACAGATCCATATAATCCATAAACCGCTGGAAGTCCTGCAATCTGTGAATATCCCATAGAAATCGGTATAGATACTGCCATAATGATAATTCCCGTGATCACATCATGCATCAGGTTTCCTTTTTTGTAATTCTTCATTGTATGTCCTAATGTCATTCTTCCATTCCTTCTTTCTAATTTAAATGTTCCCTCATATAATTTAGAAACTGCTTCTGTGCATAATCTAAAGGCTTATTTTTCTTATAAAATAACGAAATCATTGAGTGAAATTCTTCTTCTAACGGTATCATTTTTATCCCATCACATTTTGCTTCGTTATATACTGTTGGAAATGTGATCGTGATCCCAACTCCTTCACTTACAAAACTCATAATCGTATTCGCCTGTGGAAATTCAAAAATTATATTTGGCTTAAATCCTGCTTTTTCACAAGCCTTAGAAAATACTTCGTAACTTCCGCTTCCCTTTTCTGGGAAAATAAAATTATCATTACAAAGTTCTTTTAGCTGGATTTTTTTCCTCACATATAATGGATGTTTCTTATGAATAACTGCACATAGCCGGTCATCATATAATGGCGTAAATCGATATTTTTTCTCATCTTCCATTGTATTTTCTCTTAAGATCAAAAAGTCATAACTATCTGAATTTTCCTGAATCTCACTTGCAATCCTTTCGTCTATCACCATTTTTATATCCGGATATTGTTTTTTGAAATCTGCTACCATTCTTGCAAAATGATATGGTGCAAGTACTGGCATACATCCAATTTTGATCTCTTTATTTTTTTGTATGTTTTTTAGCATTTCTTCATACATTGATGTCATTTCTTTTGCATAAGACAAAAAGATTTCCCCTTCTTTGGATAACTCAAATCTCCGGGTATTCCTACGGATCAATGTTGTTCCTAATTCATTTTCCAGCTTTCTGATCTGCTTTGACAATGCACCTTGTGTCATATTACAAGAATACCCAGCCTCTGTGAAATTCTTTTGTCTGCATAATTCCATATAATAATATAGCTGTTGTATTTCCATTTTTATAATCCTCTTTTATTTTCATATATTTCATTTTACACTTTTTATTCTCATTTTTCATCATACTCAATCACTTTTAGCTGCTATTTTCTGTATATATTCCTACATGGAATATATCAAGTCTTAACTGGAATTGCAATACTTACTTCTACCTCTATATAATAAGAACACAAAAGGGAAATAAATTTATGAAAATATAGAATTTTGATAGAAAGGATGGATAAAAATATGAAAAACGAAAAAACTTTTTTCTACCATAGATTATTGTTTTATATTTTAGGACTGCTGATCATGTCTGTTGGTTCTAATTTATTTTTAAAAGCAACTCTTGGAGTTGCCCCAAGCTGTACAATGGCTTTAACTTTAAGTTATCTCTCCCCTGTTCACAGCTATGCTTTATTTAATTTTCTGATCAACTCAACATTTTTGATCTGTGAAGCAGTGGTTCTCCGTGAATTCGGGAAAATACAGTTTATTCAACTTGGGTTGACATTTGTTTATTCTTTATTTATTGAATTTACTTCTTATGGTTTATTCTTTATCGAGCCTCATGGTCTTGCAGCAAAGATCTTATTATCTGTTATTGCATGTGCAGTTTTATCTACAGGTGTTGGATTTACAATTAGTTCTGGATTTGCTGTTATGCCAATGGAAGGTCTTGTTAAGAGTATCGCTGAGAAGAAAAATGTAAGCTTTGGTGCCGTGAGAGTTTGTCTGGAAGTTTTATTTACAGTATGTTCTGCTGTCGCTTCTTTTGTTTTACTTCCAGAATTACCATCTGTTGGAATCGGAACTGTGATCGCTGCTTTCTTAAGCGGAAATATTACAAATGTATTTTCTTCACTGTTCCACAAAAGAATCAATGCTTACTTAGGATTTCAGGCATAATTTTTAACTTTAACAATATACAATAATATGCAGTAAAAAACCGTAATCACTACAAAAACTATTAGTGATTACGGTTTTTTATCATACTCTTTTATTATAAATGCTAAGTAATCTTCTAAATGATCTGATGACAGATATCATTCAAACAACATCTCTCACAATGTGGTTTCGTTCTTGCCGTGCAGACATCTCTTCCATGCCATACAAGTCTGTGACAAAAATCACTACCTTCTTCTGGAGGAATGATCTCCCATAATGCCATCTCCACTTTCTTTGGGTCTTTAATTCCATCAACCAAACCAATTCTATTCACAAGACGGATACAATGCGTATCTGTTACGATCGCAGGTTTTCCAAACACATCTCCCATGATCAGATTGGCACTTTTTCTTCCAACACCTGGCAGACTTAAAATAGATTTGAAATCTGTTGGGATGTTACAATCATATTCATCTCTTAAAACTTTCATGCATTTACTGATATCTCTCGCTTTGCTTTTTCCAAGTCCGCATGGACGTACAATTTCCTCAATATCTGCGACATCTGCTGCCGCTAATGCTTCTACAGTTGGATATTTTTCAAACAATCCTTTGACTACAACATTAACTCTTGCATCTGTACACTGGGCTGCAAGTCTTACACTGACTAATAATTTCCATGCCTGATCATATTCCAGTGTACAATCCGCATCTGGATATTCATTTTTCAAACGTTCAATTACTTCTAATGCTAATTCTTTTTTGTTCATTGATTGCAAATCCTCCCTAAAAGCTGTTTGGTTATTTTTGTTATTTTAGCACTGGAAAGAAAATTGGTCAAATTACAGATATCTCTGCATGATCTCGCACAAACGATTCATCTCCCAAGGTTTTGCAATATGCTCCTTCATTCCTGCATTTTTCGCCATTACAACATCTTCTGCAAATGCATTGGCAGTCATTGCTATGATCGGTATTTGTTTTTCTCTATATTTTCTGTGGGAACGGATTGCTGCCGTTGCTTCGTATCCATTCATTACAGGCATATGAATATCCATAAAGATCAAGTCATAAAAACCACTTGGTGCATTTGCAAATTTTTCAACGGCTTCTTTTCCATTTTCTGCAGTCTCAATGTTAGCCTCTTTATTGGATTTCCCTTCAATGATATTTTTTAGTGTTGCTGTAAGCCTTGATCTGAATAATGATTTTGCTATAAATTCATCAACTCCAGCCTCTCTTGCCTCTGCTTCGATCTCCGAATAATCATATGCCGATAAGATAATGATCGTCACATCATTTCCAAAAAACTTCTATTTTCCCCATAAAATAAATTTTTAAGTGAACCTTTGGTAATTTCCATAAACTCCTTGTAATCATATCCAAGATTATAAAGTAAAAATCCACTGACATTCGTAATTGTCAGATTCTCATCATAATGTCCTGTCATAAATCCAACTGCATGATTATTACGGATCACGTCTTTGATCATCTCATAACTATTCTCCTCCAAGTTTGAATCACCCACAGAATATATTATTTCTTCCCTAAATAACTCCTTATTCATTATTTCCTATTCCTTATTCATACTCTTTTTATCTATGTCAAATACTTTCTTGATATCTTCAAACATGTAAAAAACACTATAGATAAATATATCTACAGTGTCCCCTGCACTCTTATTATACAATGTGCAACTGGCTGCCATGTCAAAGGCCCTATAGCTTTGCGTCACAGCCTTTCGACTGCTTTGCCGTTATATCTTTCTTTCGTTCAATATATTTTAATCCTTCATATCCAACAACTGATGTTGTATACACGCGATCTTGATAACTCTCTCTTGGCGGCATGATACAGTTTGTTGTAAATAATCCATCCATTACCAATCGGTCGGCTTCTTTGGTCCGGTGTGTATTTGTAACTGCTTTCCACAGACACCTGTTACCACACATCCTTTATTGCCTGCTGTCTGCTGGCATTGAAAACAAAATATATCTGGCATCTTATTTCTCTCCTTTTTTATTTGTTAATAGAAATAAGATGTGCAAAATTCTCTGTGACTATTCGTATTAATTTCTTTTCCATATCCTGATTTAAAACTCTCTTAGGAATAATAAGTGCTTCTATGGAACTAATATAAATGTAAAAAGCCGTCTCTGTTTCACAAACATTTTCTACCTTTTGATAATCTACTTTCACTTCCTGGCCTTTTGTTATCTCTATAATCTGATCTTCCGTAAAAGTTAATGTTATTTCTTCTGCAAATGGTAGTCCTTCTGTTTCTATCATTTTAAGAATTGTCTTGCGAATACCTCTTTTCATAATCTTTTTAGCCTGTGCTACACATACAATTGAAAAAATGCATAATACAATTACTTCTGTAATGATCAACATTTTTTCTGCTCTTGCCAAAATGAAAATTACTATCGCAAGAACACTGATCATTGGTCCTGCTAGTTTTAGAAAAAACAGATTTCTCTTTCCTACCTCTGAATGAATTAACTGATGAAATTCGTTGAATTCTATGTAGTCTTCGTCTGTTAATTTGTAATTTAGTTGCAGCATATTCCTTCCCCCCCTGCTTTATTTTTAAGATAACGCATATACTTTAATCAAAACCACCGGCTTAGCCGGTGGTTTGTACTAGCCCTATAAGGGCTTATTACCGACGCTAAGTCTAAAGACTCATCGAATTTGGTTCGCCAACTGTACCGTCATTTACTTATTAAGCCCTATG
>NZ_JAGTTT010000010.1:0-88760 GCF_018223505.1 Anaerostipes sp. Marseille-Q3525 | reverse complement strand
TATTTATATAGTATTAAGTATAGTTTGAATGAACGATGATAGGAGAAGTCATATTGAAAAATAAGTTGTTTTCAGGAGAGTCAATAAACATTGAATATAAAGTTGAAATGCCTAAAAAAAGCGAAAAATATATGAAAACAGTAGTGGCTTTTGCAAATGGAAGAGGAGGACGTATTGTTTTTGGTGTTGATGATGAGCCATGTGAATATCTTGAAATTGATGAAAACGATATAAAAGACTTATGTGACAAGATGAAAAAACAGCAGGCAATTAGACGAATCGGCACTAGTCATAAAGGCTATTGGGAATTGTTGATCAATTTATAAAGAAAGGTATTAAAAACATATGAAAATCCAAATGATCTGCGTCGGAAAAATTAAAGAAGCATATTTAAGAGAACTGATCGATCACTACACAAAGATTATCCGCAAGAAATATGATTTTGAAATTATAGAACTTCCTGACGAGAAAACACCAGATAACGCCAGTGAAAAAGAAGAAGCAAAGATCAAGGAAATTGAAGGACAGAGAATTCTTGATAAGATTCCAGAAGGATCTTTTGTAATTCCTCTCTGTATAGAAGGAACTCCTTATTCCACAGAACAATTCCAGAAGAAATGGAATCAGTGGAACAAGGAGTCCATAAATAATATTACATTTATTATTGGCGGTTCCCTTGGATTATCACCTAAAGTTATATCCAAAGGGAAATTAAAATTAAGTTTTAGTAAAATGACATTTCCACATCAATTAATGCGCCTGATCTTAATTGAGCAGTTAAGCTATCTTTAATCTAAAGCATTTTCGAACATTCGGTAAATTTCCGGGTGTTCTTTTTTTACATTGATCGGTTTTAGATCTTTTGTCACCATACCATGTGTTGTCTTCCCAGTAGCAATCAGATCATCACCTCTTGTAACCTTATAAGAAAACTCTAGACGAACAGGAGACAGCTTGGTAAGATTTACATGAATCTGTAACTGATCCTCATAGAAAGCTGCTTTTTTATATTTGCATTCAAGGCTTGTTAATGGAGTGATGATTCCTTCTTTTTCTACATCTGTATAAGAAATGCCAGCGGCTTTAATAAAATCAGTTCTGGCTACTTCAAACCAAACTGCATAGTTACTATGATGAGCAATCCCCATCTGATCTGTTTCTGCATAACGAACTTCAATTGTTGATATATGTCCCATAATTTACGCTCCTTTTCTTTTTGTTTATTGTAAGCATTTTTAAAGAATCTGTCAAAATTTAAAGAAGCTGTACTGTAGCGGTGTTCTTTCCTGATCTACCAATAAGTTTATAGTAAAGGATAAAAGCAATGACTGCGGTAATGATTTCAGCAACCCAGAATGCATGCCATACACCATGTACTCCAACTGCTTTACTTAATATAAATGCTGCAGGAATGATCACAACAACATAACGTAAAAATGAGATCATAAAAGACTGAATACCTTTTCCTAATGCTTCGAATGCACCTGCGGAAACAACGGAAACGGAAGAAGCTACAAATCCTGCACAAATAATGCGAAGTGCGATCGTGCCTTCTGTTAATGTTTCAGGATTGTTTGTAAACATACTCATAAGCGTCTGCGGTATCGTAAAACAAATGACAGTTCCAACAGCCATGATTCCAACAACAATCTCAAATGTCATAAGATAGATCTTACGGACACGTGCTGGTTCCTTTGCTCCATAATTATAACTCATAATCGGGCGCATTCCCTGAATCATTCCATTCGCTGTCAGATATAAGAATGTCTGTAATTTGTAATAAACACCAAGAACAACAACATAAGTCTGTGAAAATGATGCTAAAATCGCATTTAAAGCAGACACTAAGAAAGATGGTAATGCCATATTTAAAGTTGCTGGAATTCCGATGGTATATAATCTTTTAATACATGCAGCTTCTGGTTTTAAACAACCTTTTCGGATCTTAACATGAATTGGACGAAATAGATAAACGAATAAATAGATGATCAATGTACTGCTCTGTCCAATTCCAGTTGCAAGTGCCGCACCTTGAATTCCAAGTTTCGGAAAGAAACCGATTCCAAAGATTAAAAGTGGGTCTAATACAATATTTACAATACAACCGGTCATCAAAGCAATCATTGTGATCACCATATTTCCAACTGCCTGAAAAATCTTCTCAAAAGAAATACTTACCATAATAATAGTTGAAAACATTAATGCAATGGTTGAATATTGTAATCCCATTCTGATAACAGTCTGATCTTTTGTAAACATTGCCAAAAATGATGGCATGATCATTAATCCAACAATCGTAAAAATGATTCCATGAATAGTATTTAGAAACAATCCTTGTGTTGCTGCTTTATTGGCTTCTTTTGCTTTCCCTGCGCCAAGACACATTGCAATCACTGCATTAATTCCAACGCCAAATCCAACCGCAACTGAGTTGATCAGATTTTGCACTGGATATACAAGAGATAAAGCGTTCATTGCATCTTCACTGATTTTTGCAACGAAGATACTGTCAATGATGTTATACAATGAGTTTACAAACATGGAGATTACCATTGGCAGCGCCATTGATAATAATAATGGTAAAATTGGTTTTTCTTTCATATACGTCTGATCCATAAAATAATTTTCCTCCTTAACAACAAAAAAGAGACAATAGACTTTGCTGTTTAACGATCAGAAACAGTAAAATCTATAGTCTCTTAAAAGACGATATTTAATTTCTATAATATATTTTATTTATTAAAATACGCACCAGGCGGGAGTCGAACCCGCAAGAGTATTCTCAAACCCGCATAAATACGTGGTTTCTAGCACCTTATTTTAAGAAGGGTATCAACCAAGGTATCAGAACGTTTGTCTGGAATTTTCGTTAAAATTCCTTGCGGGCTGACGCAAACAATATTATTTTAGTATATTTAAAAAAAATGTCAAGTAATTTTTAAAAAATTAGAAGGAGGGAATCCTGTATGTGCGATACAATTATTCCTCAGCAATTAACTGAAATCACTTTCGAGTGGTTTATTTTTTTACGTTTTTATCCTCTTTCAGCAAGAAGACTCCGACCTCTAAGGTGGGAGATGAATTGCGTCCGTTATCTACTTGATATTGTATTTTAGCCATAGTATAATATATTCAGTCGAATAATAAGGAAGGGATGAAATATAGTGAAATTAGATAATAATGCACATTCAGTATTTTTGCTGAACTATCATCTTGTGCTTGTGGTTAAGTACCGCAGGCAGGTTTTCGATGGTGATATTTCCAACAGGGCGAAAGAGATATTTGAGTATATTGCTCCAAACTACAATATCATTCTTGAAGAATGGAATCACGATAAAGATCATGTACATATACTTTTCAGGGCACACCCCAATACAGAACTTAGTAAATTTATCAATGCTTATAAAAGTGCCAGTAGCAGACTACTGAAGAAGGAATTTTCGCAGATAAGAAAAAAACTGTGGGAAGAACATTTCTGGAGCCAGAGTTTTTGTCTGATCACAACGGGAGGAGCTCCAATTGAAGTAATAAAAAAATATATAGAAAGCCAGGGGCAAAAGGAACGAAAAAGGAAGTGAAAAAGTGGCAAACAGAGCATATAAATTCAGAATATATCCCAATGATGAACAAAAGATCCTGTTTGCCAAGACTTTCGGCTGTGTCAGAATGGTGTATAACCATTGGCTTGATCGAAAGATCAGGCAGTATGAGGAGAACAAGACGAATATAACATACACTGTCTGTGCAAAAGAAATGGCAGAAATGAAGAAAACGGAAGAATACGCATTTTTGCGGGAAGTCGACAGCATATCCTTACAACAATCGCTTCGGCATCTTGATACAGCATTTCAGAACTTTTTCAAACAACCGAAAACAGGATTTCCAAGGTTCAAATCAAAAAAGCGGAATAAAAACAGCTATTCTACGGTCTGCATCAATAGTAACATAACGATATCCAATGGATATCTGAAGCTGCCTAAGATTGGACAGGTTCGATTAAAACAGCACCGAGATGTTCCAAAGGAATACCAACTGAGATCAGTGACCGTCAGTCAGACATCAAGTGGGAAATACTATGCGAGCATTCTGTTTGAGTATGAGGATCAGGTACAGGAAAAAGAGATAGAAAATTTTTTGGGGCTGGATTTTTCCATGCACGGATTATATCGTGACAGTAATGGCAACGAGCCTGCATATCCGGGGTATTACAGGAATGCAGAGAAGAGATTAGCGAGAGAACAACGAAGACTTTCCAAAATGCAGAAAGGTTCGAACAATCGCAGGAAGCAGAGAATAAAGGTGGCAAAACTTCACGAAAAGGTTTCCAATCAGCGAAAAGATTTTCTACATAAGCAGTCAAGGCAGATAGCCAATGCTTATGATTGTGTATGTATGGAAGATCTGAATATGAAAGCGATGTCACAGTTGCTGAATTTTGGAAAATCTGTTTCAGATAATGGATGGGGAATGTTCACAGCCTTCCTGAAATACAAACTGAAGGAACAGGGGAAAAAGCTTGTGAAAGTAGACAGATTTTTTGCAAGCAGTCAGATCTGTTCAGCCTGTGGTTACAAGAATGTGAAAACGAAAGATCTTGCACTCAGGCAGTGGGATTGTCCGCAGTGTGGAACCCATCATGACAGAGATATCAATGCAGCGATCAATATCAGAAACGAGGGAATGCGGCTGGTAATGGAATCACTATAATTCAACATAATAATACAACCGTGGGACACACGGGGTTAGCTCGCGGATGCTTAGCACACTGGTGCTATCGAACGAGAACCAAACCTGCCGAGGTTAGGGAAGCTCCCACCTCTATAGGTGGGAGAGGATGTCACGGTTATACTAAAGTATTCTTACAACATAACCCAAAGAAGAATATTTTCGCATACTCATAAATCAAAACTATCTTTACACCAAACACACGTTCGTGCTATAATACTCAAGAGGTGAAATAAAATGTACAATGCAACAAACATTCCAGAAGCTACCAAGAGAATAAACATCTCAGGAGACACGCCTCCTGATATCTGGATGTCTATATTAGATTCTTATGGTAAGCTTCAAAAATTCCACATCAGAGAATTACTCCTACAGGGTACTAGAAAAGAAACCAACTCGGCAAGACAAGAACGTGAAGTAGAATATTACAAAAGCAGAATAGAAGTGTTAGAACGATTTAACATTTCTACAAAGACAAAGATACTAAAATACATTCCATCATCTGACACATGGTATATTTGCGGAGAATATACAGACCTATTACAATCACAGAGTTATTTGAACAGCTAAGGAGATACACAATGAGAATATACGAATACAACGAAAGCACTCAGACGCTCAATACAGAGTGCGGATTATTCCATATAGGAGACACAGTACAGTTCACAGAAATCGACTCTCAGACGCCTATAAAAACAGTCTTATATGGAGCTAGAATTGATTCTACAGAATATGTCCTTACATTCTTTGACGAGAAATGTGGGCTTCCTTTATACTTGTCTGAGCATGAAATAGATGATATGTGTAGAGTAGAATAAATTATATTGACATGTATTATTTCTGGTGTTAATATGATTATAAAGAAAGCACCCCCACATATTTAATCGATCCATATTGGAATCTAAAGTATACTAATGATATTTTTAGAATAATAGGGTCATAGTGGAATGTTAATTTTATGAGTAAAATAAACAAAAAATAACATTTTCATGTAGGTTGTTTTTGCACATAAAACTACAATTTTATTAACCATAACACATGGTGTTTTGAAATTTATATAAGAAGAGGTAATATTACTTTTTCTTTAATTAAACCGTAACGCAAGGCGTATAACTATCAATTCACACAGAAAAGGAGTTATACAATGTTTTATTCAGATAAAAAAGAAAGAGATGAATTTTACGAACATATGAAGTTAGGTGGTAAGATTGGTGACGAACCAGAAGCAACAGACCGAGAGAAAGTATTATGGTCTCTCGGTTTTTTGAATTGTGCCTTTCAATTAATTAGCACACGCTTAAAAAAACCATATCCTATGATTCTAACATCTATCGAACAACATGCAAATATGACATGCATGACCAATATTCGCAAAAATGTTATGAATGAGTATCAAAAAGCCAATAGGTTCATGAGACATGAATCATCACAGCATGTATTCCCTGGTGATAAGATTTTACACGGAATGATGCTTTATGCATTTTCATACAATGACGATCATATGAAAAGGAAGATTGCAAAAGTTGATGAGGATTATTTAAATTATATTATGGGTGCACAATATGCATCTAAGAAAGTTCCTACATGGAAGAGAAGTTACACCATACAAGCGTAAAGTATCAGAATGGAGAAACAATATGGCATTAATTAATCAAAATAACACTCATATTATCTATGAAAGCTCAGAGCTTATAGCAGATCTAAAACAAGATATTTTAGAATTTGGAAATGATTATATTGTAGCAGTTTGGTACAAAGAGATTGACGGAGTAACAGTTTACACAAATTACGACTTCATTAATGAAGATTCTCCAATAGACCAATCAGAACTTCAAGATGGAGAAAAGATCAAACCAATGACAATGGGTGCATTATTAGTAGCACTCGAACAACAGAACTCAATGTTCTAAAATCGTAAAAAAATAGGGTACACCAGAAATTAATCTGATGTACCCTTAAATTTTTATTCTGCTCATATTTACCCTCTCCGCAGCAGAGAGTAACATTTCTTTATCACTGACAAAGAAAACTAATAAAGAAAATACCGACTGATCGTCAAATCAATCATAACTGTTTCTTATCTCTTTTCATACTCTTTAGCATTTCTTTGTATAAGACAGTTTAATCCAACCTTTACTTGTTTTACCCCAACCGTTTTTGACGGCTTTGATTGTTACCGTTGTTCCCTTCTTATATGATCCTACTCTAGCACCTGAAGTAGAAGCAGTCTTACGGATGTTAAGAGCAGAAGCAGTTACTTTCACTTTGTATGATTTGAACTTAGAAGATGCTTTTGGTTTTACTACTGTAGAACCAGAAATGTCTGCTTTGAATTTAGCCCACTGTTTATTATTTTTTCCACACCAAGGTTCTGGGCACCGTTTTCCATTTGTGTCCCAATGACGAATAACATGACTAGCAGGGATATTATATTTTTTCATTAGTTTTTTTGTTAATGCAACAGCATTATTGTATGTCTTTTTAGAAACGCCATTAGCTACACCTGCCATTTCAATACTCAGACTGTTTGCGTTTGTGCAGTTTTTATAATATTTTCCTGCCCCATTTGCTTGAGTGAAGAAACCTCCAACCGCCCATGCTATTCTGTTAACAGGAACAGATTTCCATACAATATCTTCATCATCAATAAAATAATGTGCGCCAGCAGATCTAGTGTTACCAGTAGCAAAATAATCTGCGTTATTCTTTGCACTATCTTTCTCCCCACCTGTGAAATGGATTACAATAAACTTAATAGAACTCGTGCTACGTTTACTTCCATAGCTCACACTTTTAGCCGTTCTTGTTTTGAATTTTAATGCCATAATATCAGGCTCCTTTCTTTTTCTTTTTTATATAACAATTATTAGGTTCAAAATTTTTATCCATGTCTTTACGGCATAGTTTATCCCCATCTTCAAATCCATGATCTAATGCCCATTTCTGAAAAGTTCCAAAATCATTTAACCACTCATCACAAATAGAGATTCCTTTGCCACCATATACGTGATAACGAGGTCTATTTGGGTTTGTACAATTTGATTTCATAGTACTCCATTTAGAATAGAGTTTACTTCTATGTCCTTTGCGTGCATCTCCATGTTGAATAGGCTTACAACTTTCACATTTTCCACATGTATGTCTGTTGCTATTTTTTAGATTTGCGGCATATCTCGATACCACATTTCCACAATCACATTTACATATCCATCTTGTCCGTACACCACTTTTCATCGTAGATTCATCATATTTTAGAACAGTTAATTTCCCGAATCGCTGACCAGTTAAATCAATAAAATTGTGACTGTTATAGCCATAAATACCTGCACCGCCTTCTCCACCAGCAGACAAATTGTATCCAAAATGGTAATCATTACTTTTCAACTCTTTAATCAATACCTTTTCCATCTCACAAGCTTCATCCTTGGTAAGATTCTCTGCTATCACTTCATGCTCAAATTTGTTCCATCCGTACTTTTGGATAGCCCTATAAAAATGATCGTTCTTGATATAACCACGCCCATTTTGCCATCTTTGTCTTACATCTCTACTTGTTATCCCCACATACATCTTCCCACTAGGACTGGTATGTACATAAACTTTCCACTTAGTTTCATCACGGAAATCCACTTTTGTGTCCCAAAAATTCTCCTCGATAATATTTCCTCCAATCTAAAAAGAGCAGTCACCATAACAGCGACTGCCCAATAACTAATTATTCAATTACTAATTACTCACTTAGCAAATTATCCAACAATGTCGTCAGACTCTTTACCTTCTGCAACATCATCTAATTCTTTTTCAAATAAATCCTTATCAACTTTTACGATCACGTCTTTTTGACCAATCTTATTCTTGATTTCCTCAGCCTCTTCAAGAGTTAATCTACCGTCTCTCAGAGCGTAAGCAATTTCATCTGCAAACTGAGCTGTCCATGTAAAACTATGATTTTTCCAATCTCCATACAGAGATGTTCCAACTACAAAAGCAATACCAACTACTTGGTTAATCACATCTTCATGTACGTCAATCACTGGTTTGCCTGCCGCAGTTAATCCCATATTGATCCACGCTAACACCTGTAAAATCAAGCTTACAACAGTATGTGGTTTTACTTCACTCCAGTTAATGTCTGCTAAAAATTCTTTAAATTTGTTCATAATGCAATCCTCCTTTGCAATAAAAAAAGACCTACAAGAATGACTCTTCATCCTTAATAGGCAATGCTTTAATTTCTTTGTACATTTTTTCTCCAACGCCATTTTGATGTAATTGGTCATGGTATACCTTATAAATAGCATTGATGTTTTCAAGCCCCGTAGGGGAAATACAACCTTTTTGCTTGTAATACCTGTGGGCTTGTTTGATTCTGTCTCTTAACATTGCAGCAACACCTTCAGATAAAGCAACGTCTATTACGCACGCATCATCTAATTTTTTAGCCAGTTCAGCTGTATGTGCAAATAGTCGTTCCATGCCTACCTTTTGGTCTGTTAATAATGCGGCTTGCTCTCTCATCATGTCTTTGATAACTTGAATATCTTTATTCTGATTGCTCAAAATCTGTGTTAGTTTATCCAAAGTTTCTGTATGCTTATCGATCATTAAGCGTTGTTGTTCAATCACTTCTTTTTGATGTTTCTTTTCTAATGAGGCACGTGTCTCAAAACCAAACTTTTCGTTTAATTTGGAAGTGACATCAAAAATTTTATCTGCAAACAAAAGAACCGCAAAGACAAACACTATCAATGCAGCCCCATGTTGAGATAAAAAATTAATTATAATATTCCAATTTTCCATCATGTAATTACCTCGATTATTTTATAAAAATCACTCCTTTAAGTCTTTACCAAACATATTCTGGTTTTTTTTCTCCAAATAATAAATATCTCAACCAATCATCTACAACAATGCACACTGCACTCAATAGAATCCATAAGATTGTATAAGGTAAGCAAATCTGCCCACACAGATTAAAAGGCATCTGAGAGTAATCCCAAATGCCTAAATCTAACCATAAATTTAAAATACAACCTGCTATGAATTCCATTACAGTAACAATCAATCCTCCGAGAACCATCTGCTCACGAAAGGGCATAAGATGGTAGAAGAAGCGACTGTTATTGATTAGTCCAATAAGAATGAAGCAAGTACCGCCTAACACTCCCATTGTCCAATGTGTATATCCTCGCCAGATGATTTCAATTCCACAATAAGCAAATGCCCCAATGAGGAATAAGATAAGATATTTACATGATTTCTTTACATGCAACATTTATTCACCTTCTTTTTGATCCTCGTCTTTACAAATAAGCTGTAAAATCATGATGTCTCCCTCAAGAATTCCTTGACAATTCTCAATAACATCACAAACTTCGCTAAAAGTCATTCTCATCTTATGGAACTCAACCCCTGAGTTTTCCATGCTTAAAGGATTAAACTCTGCTAAGAATTTCTGCCCGTTCTCTGTACCATTGATCTGGGCATCAGTAGTGATATCATATTTCTGTAAGAGTTTATGTTTTTCTTCAAAATATTCCTTCAGCTCTCCTTGAATCTTTCTAATATTCTTGGCAAGCCCAGCACTTAAAGTACATGGTACTAATTCACTGTTTTTCATAAGGAATGCATAAATTGTATTTAACTGTCCTAAGATCATATCTGCCTGCATATTTGTCATTTCCATATTAATTTTCTCCTTTTCTCTATTAAACTAATTATTCTTCAGTCGTAACTGAATCTTTTCCTGTTTCATCTGTCTTATCAGTCGTAGTTGAATCTTTTCCATCTGAAGGAGTAGTAGATTCTGTTGACTGTACAGGAATTACTTCATATTTAATTTCAATCTTGTCCAATTCTTCTCTGCTAGTAGCACTAAAGATTTGCGCTTTGATTACATTCATCTGCTGAAAGTAAGGATAGACAAATGCCTTGATCATTGCTGTTAACTGCACAAATTCCTCAGCAGTGAATGTTTCACACGCACTCTTCTTACTATGCCATTCAAGAGTTACTTGCTGACCAGCAGTAGTAAGAGCCTGATACTGCATAAAGTTCAGAGCCATTTCATTCTGATCTTCTTCGCTGACTCCATAAGGCTTGCCATTGAATTCAACACTCTGACTTGTTAAGAACTCAGCAAGAGCAGCTTTGTTTTTCTCCTGTAGATAGTTCTTGTACTCATCAAGGCTTAGTGTGTTAACGTCAACGATCTGATTAACTTTTTCATCAAGTCGCTGCACCTGTTCTACAATATTTGCTCTTGTAAGAGATACGATCAGCGCATCTTCCCATTCTCCATTAGAATTGTTATATAATCCTTGCTGCAAAGAGATTTCTTTGTAATTGTTAAAACATGTGTAAGTTGCAATTTGCACATCATCTCTGTAGATGTCTAATGTTTTAAAGTTTGTAAATGCTGATTTAACCTCTTTTAGATCATCTGTGCAAACGACAAGTTTACATTCCATGTCAAAAGTCATAGAATCAAACTGCATAAGATTAAATACTTTGTCGTCAGAGCCATCTAATTTAACTGTGTATACCATATGTATTTCACCTTTCTTTCTGTTTTTGAGCATACAAAAAGAGCAGTCCGAAAACTGCTCTAATCTGTGTAGTAGTTATTTAATTTTTGTTACATATTTATTTTTTTCACGATTGTTTTAAGCATATCTTTAAGTTCAGCGTTTTCTTTTTGAAGTTCGGCTAATTCTCTACGAGTTTTCTGAACCATGTGAGTATTCAAAGTAATTAGATTTGTGTAGTCTAATCCGTGTTCTTCATCAAAGTCTACATCATATCCGATTCTTTCTTTGATATCTTCGTGATCAATGCCGAATTTGTTGAACATTGCATAATCATCTGGATTTTCACCCATATCTTCAAACAATTTTTCTGTTGGTTGTGCTTTTAATCCAAAATATCTGTCTTCAGATTTATCATAGCCATCAATATATTTGAAGCTTACTGGCTGCAATTGCATATATAAGTCTTCAAATTTATCTAAAGATTGGAAATCTTGTTTTAGACGAACATCAGAAGTGGAAACAGCTTTATTTGCCCATACAGATGATCCATAGATTCGTGTTTGATAACTGTTGTTACCGATAGCTGTTGATTTGGTTGAACCTGCAATATAGTATCTAGCGACATAATTGCTCATTTCTTGTGAATATAATCCAATTTGTCCAGGAACAGATATTCCACGTCCGGTAATGTAAACAGATTGAGTTTCATTGCTCCAGTTGCCTTCATTGTTTACTCTGAATGAATAGTAACCATTTGAATGAAAATAAATATTTGTTGTATCGTTAGCTTCAAGGCATTCTACATAGTTTAAAGAATTTCCTGTATACACGAATTTATTTGCAGCGAAATTACCAGAATATTTTGCACTAGAATACCCTATATCAAAAGAATTAAATTTATCTCCTTGAGACGCCATAAAAGACGCACCATCAGCAGAAAAACAAACATGCAAGTATTTGTCGGTAGTCTGATTAACAGGGGTAGTGTAATAGAAATTAGAAGCGCCGCTTGATAACGAAACTTCATTAGCTTCGCTACTATAGCTATCAGAATTGTCGTTAACTTGCAAGATTTGTAATCCACCTGCGCCCAACATACCTATTTCTTCTCCGTCTGTAAAAGAAATTTCATCAGGTAAGACACTTACCTTATAGGAGTAAACATCGTCCTCGTCTGAATATTTAACTGTTGAATCAATAGTTAATCCCTTACCAAACAGTTTTGTAATATAGTTGGTTGTAATGGTAGAGGTTACTGTACCATCATCATCTTCGGTATAAGGTTCACTATAACTTCCAGTGCCTGTCAGTATTCCATCCTTTAGTGTTAAATCACCGATCTTGCCAGTCGTAGCGGTTATATCACCTGAAATAGTAGCACCATTAGCATATAATTTGCCATTATAGCCAACTCGGAAAGGAGCATCATTGGAACTACTACTTCCTGCCCAGAAAGCCTGATTTCCACCAAAACCACTCGCAGTAGAACCAGAACCAGTAATTAACCATTGATCAGTAATAGTGTATTTACCAATCTTACCTTTCGTAGCAGTAATCTCACCACTCAAGTTCGCATTCTTGGCAATCAAATTACCATTTAAATCCCAACTCAAATTAGGGGCTGTAAAGCTGCCATCCTTCAAATTCAAAAATGATCCCTGCGTACCACCAGAAGAGATGTAGTTGTGAGATTTAATGGCATCTGTTGCGATTTTATCTGCTGTAATAGCATTAGCTGCGATTTTATCGGCTGTGATAGAACCGTCTACGATAAGTTTACCAGTTGTAGCTTTTCTAACTTGAGGGTTACGAATCTTTAATGTGCCAGAAAATGTATTTCCTTGCCCATCGGTTTGTAAAATAACCCTAAAAAATCTTGCGTCAGCTGGCAATGTTTCAACTACACTAATATGTGTAATTGCCCCATCTGATGTAGCCGTTACGCCTTTGGATCTCGTATATGAAATAATTTCCTTAGTACCATTGGTTACAAATATCATAATCCCAGACGTTAAATAAGAAATGTCGGTATCAGAAGCCTTAAGTTTACCTTTCACAGTAGTTGATAAATCATATTCTACATATAATTTTTGACCACCTTCACATGTAAACCATTGAGAAATATCCTTATCTCTGTCTATCGGATTAGCAGTAAACCAAACGCCTTTTGTATCATCTGTAGCTGTAAAACCATAATAAGATGCGGTGTCTTTATTTAATTGACAATAATTCGTAAAATCCCCAATAGCTATCTTACTAGCAGTAATAGTATTTGCTTTAATCCATCCACCATTCATCTGCGTAGTGTCACTTACTGCTCCATCTGTCCATTTTTTAACCATTGAATTAAGACTTGTTGTTGATGAACCATTGCTAGCTACCCAGTTAACTGCATTAGAAGAGTAGTTTTCGGCATCTGTTAAAGCTTGACTTGCTTTATTAGTTGCATCCTGAGAAACATCTTCAGGAGCAGGAGTCCAATCTGTGGCTTTGTTTCCTGCTTCAATCTTATACCTTCGTGTTTTGCATTCTATTGCAGTAACTCTTATATACTTTGTATTGCTTTTCAGTTCTATAATAATACTGCTTTTTTGTCTTGGATTATAAACAACAGTATTTATACAATTTTTATCGGCATCATACTCACAATATCTTCCTGAATTATTTGTGTTTGTAAAATCTTCATATAGAGTAACTGTTATATATTTATTTCCTGAAACATCTATCCAATCACTAGTTTGATCTCCACCGCCAGAACCAATAAAACTTCCTTTACCATCTGTAGACAAATAGCCTTCTGTGATATTTTTTTGAACTAATAAATTCCTGCCACCAACCTCTAAACCATCGACTTTACTCTGTGCTACTTTTCCAATTTCATTTTTAGCATCAGTACTTAACCCACTAAAAGTAACCAACCCCTTGAAGTTAATCCTCTCAGCGACAAGATCAGCAACACGATCAGTTAAAGTAAAATTACTAGAACTATCTCCGCTTTTAACAATCCACTCAAATTTATTAGCGGTCTGATTAGCAATAGTTTCTACATTAACAATCTTTCCATTTACATCTTCTGGTGCTAATGTGAATGGTGTAGCAGAAGTACCACGTTCGATCTTTAAACAGATTTGTGAAATGTCAGAAGGAGCAATGGGTGAACCATCAGTATAACCAACCATAATGGCTATATATTTAGCATCCTTCATATTAAGAGTTTGTGGGAAGTCATTCCACGCACATAAAACATAATCTTGTCCAAGATAATTTTTATTAATATCATATGCAGCAATCCAATGTCTAATAGGTTTCTTAGATTGATTTGAATAAGCAGCTGAAATCGTAATGTCTCCATGGACAGGAATTAATTCTTTTGGACGAATGGTATCAGCGTTAGAACTTTTGGTGTTGGCATATGTTGTTCCAACAGCAGAACTTTCTGAGACAGTTCCTTGCTCCCAATTAGAAGGAAGATTACTTACTAAGTTCTGACCGTTAATTTTATCGTCTTCAGGAGCTTCAGTGTAATCGGTTGCTTTTGTTCCACGCTCAAGTTTAGGACATGCAAAGTAAACTTTATCGTCTCCAGACATAGAAACTGTTTCTTCGAATCCAATTTCGTTCATATATGTATCAGTTGCCAACATATCTTTTGTAACTGTAAATGTGGCAGAATATCTTGCCCAACTTGTACCAATATTAAAAGCTGAACCTTTGAACCAATAAGCCTGTGCGTTTCCTTTGAATCGGTACGAACAACTAATGCTTTTTCCAGATGCGTTATTTGTTTTGGCGTATAAGGAGTATGTCAATGTATCTCCAACTTTAACTAATCCTCTATCAATAACATGTGATTTGAACGACCACGCCAACTTTCCCCATTGATCTTTAACCGACCATACAGGGCATCCGTTAAATGTTTCGACTTCGTCTATTAAATAACTAACACCATAATAATTATTATGTGCTCTAATAGTTTGAGAATACAGCAATAAATTTCTTCCACCAATCTCAAGTCCATTAAAATCATCCTTAGTCACATAAGTTTGACCAACAGTCGTTTTAAATCCATTCATTGTTTGCTTAAAATCACTGTAGTCATTCTTAAAGTCAGTAAAATTCTTACCGTCCTCACCAATTACGCTCATGACCTTACTGACTTTCGTACTAATACCATTAATATTAGTCATGTTTTCCACCAGCTGATTCGTAATATGTGATTGTCTAGCAACAGGTGTACCATAGTAACAGTTCATGAGCTGACATTCTGACAGAGCAGAAATAGTTGTACCTAATCCAATATATTCACCACCAGATTTTTCATTTAAAACTACCTCAAGACAATTCCAACCTTGGATAAAACTAAGCGTTAATGATTCCCCACTACTAGTATTACATGTATCATCTCCGCCAATTAATTTGCCATTTAAGTACAAATGTGCTCCATCGTCATGCTTAAATGTAATCGCAACACTTTTAGCAGCAGAGAACTTCACAAAAGTAAGAGCGTAGCCAATATAGTTATCTCCATAAGCCCAGCTTTTCCCAAAATCCGTATCATTAATTAATACACTCTGACTAGGTGTAAGATTTGTATTCTTAGCAAATACATCCATTGTACTCTTGCCTTGATATTCACTTGCAAACAAACTCTTAGGATAAATCTCATATCTCCACTTATTCAGTCCTTCATTCGCTTTGCTAATATCACCCTTAACCAAGTTCAAATCTTGCTGATAAGTAGTCTTTTCCACTCTTTGTTCAATAGCCTGCTTGTTTTTATCCACCTTTAAACTCACATCAGAGATCTCTGATTTGGTAGATAAAATCGCTGTTTGGACATCTTCGGGAGCAGCTGACCATCCTGACGCAGATTGTCCTTTTTCTAGTTTAATGTCCCATAACCTAATTGTGTAAGAATTAGTACCATCTGAATACTGATTAACTCTAAGTTTATATTTAGTTGTTTTAGGGACAGTAAAAACAGCATATCCTTTTGACATATCCAAAAAAGTATTAGTGTCGTCACTTACAAGCCACAACCCCACCAATTTTTCTGATGGAGTATGTCCCCCCGTGTCATGTTTTGTTGCCCAATTACTATCAGTTTTTGCTTGTAAAGTATATTTTTGATTTACACTCAGATCAATAGAGGTAATGATTTTAGGATATGTTGACCAATCATCTGTTTTCAAACCAGTACGCTCCAGCGGATTTGATTCTCTATAAGAAGATGTGTTCAACAATAAATTCCTACCATCACCAATATCACTCACATCATAAATCTTAGCAATACTACAAGTATCATAAAAGCTACTATCACTAGCCACAGCTCTGAAAGTAACCATAGTAACAGCATCACTGTATAAACTACTATCTTTGCTAACAGCCAACATATTATTATTGATCGTCAAGCCTTTCTGTCCACTCACAACATCAGCAAAGCTAACGCCACCATCAATACTGTACTGCCATTTACCAAAACTGATTTCTCCCTGAATAGTAGGTTTGATTGTAATTGTGTTTGGTGCAAATGTTTTACCACCATCTGTAGATTTGAAGTATTGAGATGAAGGTGTGATAGAGAGGTTTTTGGCGTTTTGTCCTTTATCTCCATATACACCAATAACCTTAGGTGTGCTAATAGGTTCGCTCGTGCCATCTGAATATTTAGTCTGATAACAATTCCATAAATATTTTTTATCCGCAGTGAGTTTTTGAGTTGTAATGTCTGTACTCCAACCAGAAGTAGAAGAAGTTACTCCAGAGGCTTGAGATGTTGCTAGGTAGTATTGAACTGTTTGGGAAACTCCACGACCTTCTAGGTCTTTTGGGTGAGGTGCCCAAGGGGAAGCAGCAGACCCTTTTTCTAATTGAATATTTCTTACATAAACATCAACTTCGGAACCAGTACCACCACCAAAGTAGAAATACAAATAAAAACTACCGTCACTTTCTATTTTGATATTAGACGGGATTATGTATGTTTTCGATTTTCTCGTCCAGTCTGGAATGGAAGTTGAATATTTTAATCCGTTGTGTACAGCTGCCCAAGAATTATTATCTGTAGTTGTTGCATGCATAAGACATAAACCATTATTCTTTGTACCAAAAGTACCTTTAACATCACAGCTAAAAGTAACAGTGTCACCAACTTTCAAATCCAAAACAGAAGAATTAATTTTTACTCCACGAGAACTATTTGGTGCACCATTAGAAGCCGTTGCTTTATAATGCAAACCATTTGTAGTAAATGCAGTTGCAGAAACATTGTTTACAGTTGCCATTGAAAAATTTACGTTATTTGGTAGTGAGTTATATAAAAATGATGATCCAATAAGTGCATTCCAACTAAACTTCTCACCATCAACTCCCTTATAACTAACACTATAAGAAGTAGTATCTTTCCCATCTGAATACTTAACATAAGTCTTAGTCCATAAATACTGCCCTTGGTCGCAACTTGGCATTGTCGTACTCCATGCACCTGTAGGGGCAGTAGTACCACTTGTACTAACTTGATAAGTAACTTCCGTTTTACTTACAGTTACAGAAGTTCCGTTCGTACCGTTTGTGCCTTTGTAAGATACACTGTATGCTTCTGTTTTATTACCATCTGAGTATTGTACTGTAGTTTTAGTCCAGAGATATTGCCCATTATTAACCGTAGGAACAGTAGTTGACCACGTTCCTGTAGGTGCTGTTGTGCCAGAAGTTGACGTTTGATATGTAACTGATTTAGATGTGATTTTTATAGATGTACCATCTTGACCTTTTTGCCCAGTGTCACCCTTATCACCGTAAGTACCACAAATAACAGGACTCGTAATACTTCCTCTAGTTCCATCATCATATACAGTTTGCTTGCAATTCCAAAGATATTTCTTTTCTGCTGTTAATTTCTGAGTTGTAGGATCAGTAGACCAACCACTTGTTGAGGTTGTGACGCCTGTAGAAGCAGAAGTAGCAAGGTAATATTCAATTACGCTTTGAACTGATTTACCTTTGTCTCCAGTTGCTCCTTTGAGTTCATCTGGATGTAAACACCATGGAGATTCTTTATCCTCTTTTGCGATTTTAAGATTGCTGATCTTGATTTTTCCAGTACCGTCAGTATTGTCAAACCTAATACCAATTTCAAAAATTTTCTTATCAAGTAATGATTGTTTCATAGTGCAAACCGCAGACAAGTGTTTCTTACCATCAGAAGCAAGAATTTCTGCTTTTGTAGGTTGTACTTTCTGTAATCCTTGTGTAAAAATGTTATCATATGACCAGCTATAATCAACAGATCCTTGAAACCAATAATCAAATGTACCACTTGTGCCTTGTGTAAATTGAGTCCATTCAAGGTCACAAGAAATAACAAATTTATCTCCTTCTTTTAGTGTTTGACCAGATAAATCTAATTTATTAAATAACGTTGTTTGATTTGTTAAATTTCCTTTAGGTGTAAACTCCTTAGCAGTTCCAGTACCTTTTAGTAAGTTCCAAGCAAAATTACTTCCGTCTTCACCCTTAACACCCTGAGGTCCCTGTTTTCCACAACTCCAAGAAAACTGTTTTTTAACAGTCTGTCCATCAAGTGTAATAGGGATCTCAATAACTCCTGTATCGGCACCAATAGTAGTGTCAGCACTCACACTAAATGTAACTCTTTTACTACTCTTACTGACAGTGATTCCACTACCAGAAGTAATATTTCCAATCGTGTAATCAGTCCGTTCCTGACTACCACGAATAACAATAATGTCTGTATAGTAACTTTGTGCGGAAGTTACTTTTCTATTTGAATCTGTGGCGAATTGCTGTGCTTCATTTGTTAACATGACTGTGAAAGGTTCCGTCACGTTAACAAATGTGCCTTCCGCCCAAGCAATAGTTTTATTCACGTATAATTTCCTCCTTTATTTAAACACAGAATCAAAAAAGTAATGACTCTGTGTTTAAACACATACCATTGCTTTTAAGATTCTGAAATTTCTATATCAAAACTTATTGTTCCTTGAATTACAGAACTATCTACAAAGATAGCTTTCCCTGTTGCATAAGGAGTTGTTGTATCAAGTGATTCTCCTTGTGCATTTTTTCTATACCACTTATATGTTAATGTTGCCTGATCACTGGATGGAGCGGGTGCCCATTTAGAACCATCGTATTTCATTAAAGTTACAGTTTTTGCAGACGTATTTACCGCATAATAAAAATCTCCGCTTGTAGGACTGTTAGGTGCTTTTGTTAAGAAATCAGTTGATTTAGGAGCATCAATTTCTATACCATTTCTTAACACCTGAATCCATGCTCCACCAGCTCCCTGTCCATTTTTAATTGTCATAGGGATAGAACTTCTTAATGTAGCTGTACATGGGTCTGTTTTATCCTGAACCACACTATATGCGTTATAAGTTTTTCCACCATAGACTGCGGAAACTCTAAAGGACGCAAATGAATCAACCATATCTGGCGTTACTGTCAATGTAGATTGTGTTTTACCCTCAAGATTTGTATACCCCTTTCCTGTAAATTTTGCCCATTGATAACTCGAAGCAGTTACAGCGGTTGTTCCATTTTGTAATAAAGTTTGTAAGACAACATTATTGTTACCATTATAAATTAACCCATCTCCCTGAGGGTAAGCCTGTAACAATACAGCACTTGTACCATTTAGTGCCTGTACAGATTTAGACCATGAAAACTTAAAAGTCCTTGTTACTGAAGCAGCACTAATGGTAATTGTAATTTCGCCTGAATTGGCTGTGCTTGACAGCACTGCATCTTTCGCAACAGTTAATACGATTGCTCCATCGGCAGATGCCGTAGCCGCTGTATTTGTTTTTACTGTTACTCCGCTAGGCAATGTTCCAACGGTCGCTGTTCCTGCAACTCTGACTCCACCTTTATTACATTCAAATGGAATTGTAATATCTCTAGCTTCTTTTGCCTTTCCAGACGTGTCACAAGGAATACTTTCATGGAAGTTTCCTAAGTTTACTGCAACGGCATCCTTACCAGCTGCACCCGTATCTCCTTTCTTGCCATCAGGCACAACTGCAACAGTTTGGCTATCTAAAAGCTGTGTAGTGTTCCCAGATGCATAAAGTTCTGCTTTGATAATCTTTACAGATGTTGAAGATGGAGTATATGTAATGGAAGTTTGATCAGAAGAAGAAGTGTATTTTAAAGTGTAAGTTGTTCCATCAGTTGTTTCGTATACTTTGAATCTACCTGAGTAAGCTGCTGCTACTGTAGCATTTCCAACCCTCTTTGTCCCAGAAAATTTAACACTTGTTGGCACATAGACATCAGAAGCATTTAATTTCATAACCGCAACATCAGATGAAATTTCGAAGATTTGTGCATCTTTTCCATCGGCTCCAGATGTATCTTTATGTATATTGAATCGTCTTGTGATAGTAGCACATCCGGTTTTTGTTGCAATAAATTCAACGTATCCTGACATTACTGTTAAGCCTGTAACAGTATATTTGTGTGTGTCAGAATCAAAAGATCCTGTTACACCTGTACTAGGAGTAGCTGTGATATTCCAGTTTGCGGTATCGTCGTTACCACCTTTCCAAATAGCCATTGCAGAGTCACATCCTGTGAAGGCACCTGTTTTTGGAGTTCCTGAAGAAGTACAAGAAACAGAAAATACATCATTAGTCATTTGACAAGTATAAGTATCGCTACCTGCGGCACCATCTCGCACATTTTGAATCTGATGAATATCAATTAGCCCGTCCATGTTTGTAACGAGTTTAATTGTTGCAACTTCATTGAAGAATACAGCATCAGTGTTTTTGACAGTTAATGTAGTGCTTGTCCCAGAGTTTGGATAAACCGCATAAGACCCATCTGCTTTTTTATATTGCCATTGTTTTAATGTACAATTTGTTAAGTTGGCTGTTAATGCAATAGAAGAAGCAGATACTAATTTTCCAGAACCATTATATTTAAATGAAGTTTCACCTGTAATAGAACATTCTGAAAGCTCCAATGCATTCTTATTAAGACTGAATGTGATCTGCTGTTGTGTTTCTGCTACAAGTTTTGTATCTGGATCTGTATAAGTAATTGTACAAATATACGATAAAAGCTCCACAGATCCAGCAACCATCATATTTTTACTTACATTTAATACACCAGAAGAAACAGTCTCGCCTGTTACCAAATTTGTAACCGATCCAGAACCCACTCTACGTTGCCAAATAATTGACATTCCATTTGCGTTTGGTGCAACTCTTTCATTGTCCACAAGAATTACTGGTGTGATAGTTAATTTATTTGTTCCCCAGTCTGGTGCATAGTTCTGAGCTTGGTTCGGATCGTATTGTATTGTCAATGGCTGATTATAATTTAAATAAGCCTGAATCTGCTTTCCATCTGTTAAATCGACAAAGGTGCCCTCTGTCCATGCTAGTATTTTTCCCATATAGGTTATTTCCTCCTTTAATTAATTTGTTGATGCGACAGTTTCTCCATCAACCACAAAAAGCAGCTTAATAGCTGCTCCAAAATATATATCGTCTCTAGTTATAGTTATTTGTTTTTTTCCTTTATGAGCTTCATTCCAATAAGAATCTCCACTCGTATCTCTCGATTCTCTTTTCCATGCAAAATGAGATTCATCCCATTCGTCTGTAACATCTTGTCCATCTTTAGTTAAATGAGCAGTTGCTACTGTTTCATTAATTCCTCTACCAAGTGTTCTGCCAGCAGAAGTGGTCATGAAGATTTCATATCCCATTTCATCCATCTTAGTATCCCAGTCATCTAATGTACTATTTACACTTTCCTTAAATGTCGCATACTCAGCTCCCCACAAACCGCCTTTACCATCATAAATCTGTGTAATATCAACTCCGCCTTGTGCGTTCGCTTCAACGATAGGGAAGTTCAGCTTATCCTTAGATATAGATTTATCTCCAAGCATATTATTCGCAATCAGCCCATCAGCAATCGCATCCTTAGTAATACCTTGACTTGTCATGATCGTTGCGCCTTTATCGTCTTTGATAATAATGCTAGGATTTTTGTTTGTATCATAACCGATCTGGATTCCAACATTGCCTTCAGTGTCTAAGAATTGCATGGCAGACCCGTTCATTATAAAATTACCGTTCTCAGATAAGATTCGCATTGTGTCAGAGATTGTAATATCGCCTGCGGCTAAGTCACCGATCGTCATTTTCCCTGCGATTCCGTTTATGATCCATGCACTGTCAAACTTAGCATTTGCTGAGGATAAGTTGAATACAATACCTGTTTCTGTAGAAGAAGTGCCAATGATTGCAGAGTTAATATTGGCAACGTCTGTGTTCAACTTTTTAATATCAGCCGAATTAGCAGCAATATATTCTGAGTTAATATATTTGCTAAACAACTCATTAAACTCAGCCTTGTCACCTGTGATGTTCCCGACATTAATTACTTTATAATTCAGATAATCTCCAAACAGTTTGTTAATTGTTCCTTGATCACTTAATACATTTTGTACACTATTGTTCACTACATTTCCAAATAAGGAACTGTTCGTCATTCTCTGAAGCATATTAGTCATATACTCAACAGAATCTTTGGAATCGCCTGTTCCGACAGAAATACTATTTTTCTGCGAAGCAGCAGTATCGTCAAACAGATAAGAGAAATCATCCCTACCTGTTAGACTCGTGATCATGTTAGTATACGTCACACTAATTTCCGAACTTTTTGTGCAAGGATTATATGCAATTGTCAATAATCTTAACTTAACTGCATAATCATCACGCACACCAACTCGAATAAAGTTACCAACCGTAAACTGATTATGCCAACCTTGTTTGTTATCTGAATTTACGTCTGCATATTCATTTAATGAAAGAATGTTATCGAGAGAAGTTTCAATCTGATATTGTGGTTGAGAAGTTTCAGAGATACGTTTTAATCCATCTTGATATAATTCTTCGCAATGCTCGTAAGATGTTACTGCGTCATCAAGAGAAGTAGTAAAGATATTATTGTTTGTATAATCTCCCATACGAACAATGTTCATGACAGCGGTGTATTCTTTATCTGTCAATCCAAATTGCGGATCATTGAGTTCAGAATGAGTATTCATATCTGTCATTACATCGTCATATGGTTTCTTCTGAGTTTTAAGTTCATCGACCTGTGCGTTTAACTCTTTTAATTTATATAGAAGTGAGCCTTCTGTGTTTTCATCGCCAAGCCAATTTTTGTACTTAATAAAATTCTTATGGAATACATTATAGGTTTTTTCATCCTTTACACCAGCTTTGCTAATCTCTTCATCAGTAAGGTCTTTCCAATCTTTTTGATATGCAGCGAGAATATCCATAATCTGTTTCTTATATTCATCACGTTTACCTTCAAGTTCTTTGATTCCATATAAATCCCAATTTGATTCAAATTCATCATTATAATCAATCTTCTTATCATCGGCTAAATGCAAGTTTTGAATTGCTACCTTAATATTTGGAATAATATAATCTCTTAATTCTTGATATGTATAATATCCTTTATTGCTTTCTTTTAGTAAAGCAAGATATTTTTCATGATCAACTTCGCCAGAAGAAGTAGTCCAAGGTTTATAGACACGATTCTGAATATCATCTGGTTTATCCCATTTGGTATAATTTCCGTTTGAATCTTTCTCATGGTCATCTCTTGTATCTACACTGACTTGGATTGTAGTAAGCATCTGCTCATACATTTTTAGAGTTTTCTCAAGAGTTTCTTGATCCATTGTTTTATATTGAGCAATCTGAATACCATCATTTGGTACACGATAGTAAATTTCATCTATCTTTGCCTGATATTCCGCAGACTTCTTTCCGTTCTCAATATATTTAGCGTGGTTATCAATTTGCCACTTTTGCCATATTTTGATCTTATCAATAGTTTCTTGAGGAAAGTAGTTTGTAGTCAAATAGTAGTCAAGATTATAGATATAACTTCGACCATAATTGACTCTCGTAATATCTAACTCTTCATCGCCTTGAATGGTCAGAGCATTATACATTGTATCTGCCTGTGGAGTCATTTTAAGCATATTAAGTGCGTTACGCCATCCAATGAAGATATTCGTGTCTTTTCCTATGTTTTCTTTGGCATACGCACTTACCGTTCTATTGATTGTATCGAAATAAAATACGCATTTTACAACATTAGCTACAGTCGTGTTAAGGAATGCGTAAGCATTGGTATTATCTGCCTCAAACGAATATTTTTCATTCTTTATTGTAGGATCAATATAACCAACACTCCATCCTGGAACTCTGTCTAATACCAAATGCATCAATGATAATTCATGGTTTCTGTCGTTGCAAAACGTGATGTATTCTTTCGCATAACCCATATCGTCTACGTTATTTGTAGCCAACATTTCCATAGAGTCTTTTGTACCTTTGTTGAAAGATAAACCTTTCATATCCTTATCTTCAAAGGTTTTCTCATCAGAATACGCTTCACATGCTTTGTATTCATATCTACCATTATCATTTTGCAGAGAAGGTTCTTGAAGTTGAAAATAGTCAAGTCCTTCAAGATAAATTGTCATATGATCTTTTAGCTTCTCATAGCCAGCAGATTCAACGTATTCGCCATCAATATCTATATACCTGTCTACATTAAATGTAAGACGATTGAAATCCTTTAATTGCTGTTCGTATTCAACGCTCTTAATTTGTACTCCATTTAAGGCGCAAATAACAGTTCTATCAGGACGACATAAATAAATTTTTGCATTGTGTTTAATCATAACAGATCACCGATCCGTTTCTGTGGCACATCGAACTCGATTTTATAAGTACACGCACCTGTAATGTTTATAACATTATATCCATCATGCAGTTTAAGCCACGAAATATTTCCAACATCAGCCCATCCAATGTCTTCAAAATTAGTCAACCCTGTTACAGTTCCATCTGTTACCATACAATGTTTACAATCAATACATACTGGTAAAGCAGGTTTACACAGTACTGACATAGAGTTTTCATCACGAACCTCGATTGTTACTGTTTGACTTGTCTTAGAAGTGATCGTTACCTTTGGATAAATCTCATACTCCACATCGTCGCTATCTACAAAGATGTTTGTTGAGAATTTATTACTTGTTGCGACTTCGCCAGAAATCTCATAGTGTTTCCATATAAAAGGGGTATCACAAACGAAACTGCATTGAACTGCATCAAGTTGCCCAAGTTTGCATGTGATCATTTTCCATCCGATATTCTGAAAGATTCCTTTGTAAATAACAGTCTCTTTATCATCTGCAATTCCCGTCAATGGTTTTACAAGAGTAGGAGAAGTCAACCATTTATTGATTTTTCTTTGCTCTGAATTTGTGAACCCATGCCCATTTTCTTTTACAAGGTAAAATTCATATGTGATCTCATCAGAATACATTGCACCATAATGATTTGTCTCCTGACGTAACATTGTTTTTTCACCTTTAACAATCTCTCGTGAAAATCCTGTGATGTCATTTGTCACATCAAACTGTACGACCATTAGAGGCGTATCTAAGATTGTTTTTGTAGATTGTCCGTTATATTCAAATGACAACATATATGTGGTCTCCTTTCTGTATAAAATTTTGCATAAAAATAACAGGCAAGAGTGCGTATTTCTACGCACCACTCAACCTGTTTCTTCCTTATTATATAAGGTTTTAAACTGGACGTTTACGACCAACGATTTTAGCCATGTCACGAGTAACTTTCTGAGAAGTATATTTATAGGATTCATTAACGATTCTTTGAAGCTCTTCTTCAGATACTCCAGAAGGAACATTAATTGCACCAATAGCTTCGCCAAAGTTGACATTAATTTCCGTTGTTCCAATTCCATCCATAGTCATTCCGTTCAGTGTATGTCCATTTGCTAAGGCATTTAATACCTTATCTTGTCTTATTTTGTTTGCCAAATTAACAACATCAACAGTGGCAACTTCCTCACCAACTGCGAGAGAAGCGAGACCATCATCTCCGTTCTTATGCACAGATTTAACTAATCCACCTTGAGCATAACCTGTCACTTTACTGTCTGTCAGTCCAAGATCACTTGGCTTAACGCCATAATGTCCTAAGATAGTAGTAATCGTACTATCAATTTTTGCACCCTCTGAACTGATTGTTCCAGATAAAGATATAAATGTTTTTTCAATCTTATCAACAGAAGAAGATAACTCTTTACAGTATTTCTCATAATCGTCATTCAGCTGTGTGCTTAACTTATCAAGTCCGTCAATCTGAAGATTATAAATATGATCTTTTACTGTATCATCAAGTGCATCTTGTTTCTCTTGGAGTTCTGCTTCAAGGCGTGCTTTCTTCGCACGGCTGGCTGCATCGCTCACCCCATTAAGTGCATTTATCTGTGATCTTAGTATCTGAATATCTTTGTTAGAGGATTTCAATTGCTTGTCATATGTATAATAGTCATTAGATTTTTTTATAGCTTCAGAATATGCTGAAATAGTCTTGTTAATCGCATCCAATTTCTGCTTTGCGTTATTCTTCAGAATAGTTGTCACACTATCTTCGGCAGACTTAATACTCTTAACAGCATCTGCAATGTCTTGATCGCTCTTTTGAATTGCGTCAGCCCATTCTGTGTCAGAATATTCATCACGATGTTCAGCCATTTTAGCACGTTCTTGCATCAATTGATTCAATTCTTCTTTTTCAGATTTGACATTAGCAATATTTGTTGCAATAGCAGCAGTACCATAATCAGTCAGATTTCCGTCATCATCAAACATTGCATCTTCATCGATCAAAGAAGATATTGTTGTAAGTGAATTTTGTAAATTCTGAGCCGCTTTAATAGCACGTTCAAAGCCACGATAATAAATATCATCACGCATACTATTTTTAAGTTCTTCATTTGTGGTACGGAGATCATTGGCGCTGCTCGTACAAGCATCAATTTCTCCTTGCATCTGCATCCACTCTTGAGAACCTTTCTTGATATCACCAGCTTTTACTTTCTCATCAAGATTTAATTGCATTGTCTTAGCAGACTCTTCATATAACTGAGCCTGTTTTTCATTAGAATCAATCTGCTTCTGATAATCCTCAGTAATCAAATCTTCTCCTTTAGCCTGTTTTAACTTAGCAGCAGAAGAAGCGTTGTTTCCTTGGATTGATTCATAATTTTGTTTGGCATCATAATACGCTTTAATATTTGCCTGAGACTGCATTGCTGCATTAACTTTTTCTTGTGCCAATTCAGCAGCCGCTTGTTTAGCGTTGTTATCGGCAGTTGTCAATGCATTTTGTGCATCACGTTCTTTAATAGAAGCAGATGTCACTTTCTTTGATGCGGCAACTTCAGCCTTTTTAGCCTTATTCTTTGCCTCAACAGCTTTGTTGTAGTCCTTAAGTTGTTTTAATAATTTCTTATTATTAACACCTTTTGTACTAACTTTTTTGCCAGATTTAATTTGTTTCTTTTGAGTACCTGTTAGCTTTTTAGCAGATTTCCTTGATAAGATCTTCTTACCTTTTTTCTTTACAGTATTTGACTTATCTTTTGTCTTTTTTTGAGCTTTTGTTTTAGCAGATTTAGCACTATTGAGTTCTTTCTGATATTTATCATGATTTTTTTGAGCAGTTTTCTGGGCTTCCCTCTGATTTTTATAATCAGCTTCTTTGAGTTCTACCTGCTTTTTCAAAATATCATTCTGGTAAGAGTATGCTGGAAGATCGGCTTTTGCAGCAGTCACCGCCTCATTCTGCAATGCCTGAGCAGCTTTATATTCTGATTTAGCTTTATTAAGATTAGATTGTGCGGTCTTCAGATTCTTAGAAGTTTTATTCTTCGTACTCTGTTTTGACTTTACATTTTTATCTGCTTTCTTTTTAGCATCGACTGAAGCATTATACTCTTGTGCTTTTTTCTTAGTCTTTCCTTTAAGACCTTTTGTTGAAATTTTCTGACCTTTAGAAATTTTAGAATTTAAAGATTTCTTCTTAGACCGAGATAATCCCTTCTGAGATTTAATTGCTTTCTTTGCAGATTTAGCCTTGCTAGTCTTAGTCTTTTTAGCTTTCGTCTGCGTAGATTTAGCTTTTTTCAGATTTTTATTCGCAGCATCGTCTGACCTCTTTGCCTTGTCACGAGTAGAAGTTTTACTCTTGACATTTTTCTCATTTGCCTCAATCTCATCACCATATACACCTCTTAAAGCATTTACACCAGATTCACCAGTTGAAGCAGCAGAACCACGAGCACTGTAGTAATTGTAAATGTTTGCACGATTATCAATTGCTTTTTGTGCTTTTTCAATTGGCATATTTAACCATTGATTAAATAACTCACGTTGAGTATTCTTGAGCTGTTGAGCAGCCTGAGTGCATGACAGATACTTCTCATATAATTCTTGATAGTGCTCTACAGCAGAGCGCATATTATCATTTGAGATAGTATTAATATTTATGCTACCACTACGAACTCTAGCGAAGTATTTCTTTAACTTTGCTTGATTCTTTTTCTTTGATGTACTTTTAGTTTTAGGAGCTTTCTTGATTGCTTTACTAGCAAAAGAACTGGCTTCAGATTTATATTTAGATGCAGCCTTTTTGTTTGTAGAGATTTCTGTGCCAACAGATTTATATTGATTCCATAACGCTTTGGTTTTTGTATCGGACTTCACATAATCATTGATCATATTAGCAAACTTTTCTGTAGCAGCAGAAGCACGATCTAATTTAATTGCAATGAAGTCGAATTGTTTACCAACAGAATCAATAAGTTTTGCTAATGTTAATTTCTTTTTAGTATTCTTGTTGGTTGCCTTAGTGTTTTTCTTCTTGGAAGAAGTGTTCTTGTCAGTTGCTTTTGTATTGCGCTTTGTGGAAGATGTATGTTTCTTGGTAGAAGAAGAACCTGATGAATGTTTTTTATATCCAGAAGCAGCGCCACCTTGGAACGCACCACTACCAGTAACACGATGTCCAGAAGCAAAAGCAGTACCATGCGCAAATGCTGACATACCGCCTTTAATAGAAGCACGACTATTTGTAGACCCTTTGGAAAGTAAATCCGCTGTCTGCTGATGATTGAAAACTATATCTCCACGTTTAATATTCGTAAACTGTGCGCCATTTTCGCCAAGTAAAGTCCAGCGGTTTCCACGAACAAGTAGCTCAGGTCCCAATTCGGATGTAAGTGTTGTTCCAGAATAATCTGCTCCAAGATTGCCACTTGCTAATGCACGAGATGATAATTTTTTTACTGAACCATGCGCAAACGCATTTCCGTTCCAATCATCAAAATCTGTCAGATTTGAAATCGTTCCTTGAGAAAATGCTTTTGACCAAGCCATTGATCCATGTGCTAAACCAATACCATGTGCTCCATTTACACCACTTGGTTTGCCACTCTGACTATAATTTACAGATACATTAACAGACTTATCATGTAAGCCATTGATCGCTGATTTTGCAGCTTCAACGGCAGGTAATCCACTTGTATTGATAGTAACTTTTGGAGTCGGATGCATCTTACCTAATGCATTCAGTTTTCCTTTAATGCTACTAATTTTATGTGAAGCATTGTCTTTTACTTTAACAGTAATTTTCTTATTTTTTAGTTTCTTTAAAGCATTAGTAATCTTCTTAATGACAGAAGAAGCATTTCCTTTTACTTTAATAGAAATTCTTTTGGATTTTAATTTCTTAAGAGATTTAGAAATAGAAGAAATTGTTTTCTTTGCATTTCCTTTAACCTTAATAGAAATGCTTTTGGATTTCATGCCAGATAAAGATTTCTTGATAGAATCAATTGTCTTTTTGGCATTTCCTTTGACGTTTACTTTTATAGTAGTAGTATCTGACTTACTTGAAGTAGTGTCGGTCTTGCTTTGTTTGCTAGTTTTACCACTTGAAGTGCTTGATTGTTTAGGTGCTGTATATGCTGTATATGCTCCTCGTCCTGTTTGATCAATTGCATTACCAAGATAATTATTCTTGACCATATTGCTTGTAGATTTTTGAGAAACTTTACCGTTTTTACCAATACCATATTGTGTCTTAATTTGCGTTACATGCTCATCTTCAACACTATTCACTGCTTTTTGTGCTTCCTCTGCACCTTTTTTAGCACCAGAAGCATCAGCGGTATATGTAGTCTTCTTTTCTTTTGGAACTTTATCTGCCTCAGATTTAGTTTCTTTCGCTTTCTTTTTAGCGTCAGAATTATCACCAAGAATTTTAAGTGTCTCAGGATCAAGATATGGTTGTAATTCTTTTAATAACTCTTCACGTTTTGCTTCGACTTTTAATCCGAGTTTGATTTTGTCTTGTCCAGAAGCAGACTGATATTGTTGTACGAGGTTTTGAATTTCGTTTTGAATACCATTGGCTTTTGTCTCAATTTCAACAGGTATTTTAATACCTTTGGTCAATCCAGATTTGCCGACATCTTCGCCACCAGTCAATTTAGCTTGAATATTTGCAGAAGCCGTTAGTTGTTTGTCGATAGATTTCTGTTGAGCTTCTGTATCTCCATTTAACTGTGCAGCTTTGTATTCATCTTTTGCTTCTTTGATTTGTGATTGCAGGGAAGAAATATTGACCTCAAAATCAATAACTTTTGTCCATGTATCAGGAATTTCCTTGCCAGCTTCTTTTGCCTGATCGATTTGTTGTCGCCAAGCCTCAATACGCTGTCCTTCTTCATCCCCTGCGGTTCCACCATTTTTCTGCCATGTTTCAGCCCAACCATCAAGTTTACTCTGAGCTTCTTCATACTGTTTTGTAAGAGAACTGAAATTTACATCAAATCCATATGTCTTCAGATTATTAAGCAATGCTTCAAATGGTTCTACTCCCATACCAAATTTCTTGGCAGCAGAAGCAGTAGAATCAATATTGATTTTCCATTTCTGAGTTTTCTTATCAAAGTCAGCCAAAGCTTTGCCAGAATCATTTGTTTTTGTCTTCAGATCATCAAAGAAAGTATATACACCAGAATTATCCTCTGTAAAATATTTCTTCAGATTATCATAATTCTCTTTAAAATTCTTTGCGTCAGTTTTACCAGTTGGAGACATCATTCCAGCAAATGTCTTAAACTGATCCGTACCAACTTTACCTTGATCGTACTCTTCTTTAGTTTGCTTCATTCCAGAAACAAGAGTATTATAAGCAGAATCATCGTCGTCTGTATCAAGTGCTGCTTTATATCCTTCTACAGTATAAGAAGCAGAAGCAGCAGAACTATTTAACATTTTCAGACGTTCTTTTAACTGGTCTACAGAACCAGTAAATATATTTGTCTTATCCGTAACAATATCGAATGCATTTGACAAGTCATTTAAATTTAAAGAATCTGTAAACTTAGAGATATCTTGATTCTTAAATGTGTCATTTAATGTTTCCTGCATTTTAGCAATATCTTTACCAGTAGAAGACAGTACATTTTCTTTGTCATCAAGCTTAACACCAAGAGTTAATGCCAACGTATCTTTATCAATACCAGTAGATTTCTGTAATGCAGTAAATTGATCATTTACATTTTGTTGCCATTTATTGGCGTTCATTTTTCCATTTACTTGTGTTTTCTGGAAGTCTTTGATTTGGTCTTGTACGTCTTTATTCTGAGTAAGCTTTTTAGTAAGATTTTCAACAGTCTTTTCTTGTTTATCAAGATAATCTGTGTCTAACATTTTAGATGGATCAATATCCATATTTGAAATAAAATTAGACGCAAATGTTTTTGTTGTTTGATCCAATTTATCATAACCATCAACTGCCTGAGAGATATTAGATAAAGTGTTTTTCCTAAAGCTATCAGAGTATTTCTGTAATTGATCATAATTTGTCTTTGAAGCCGCTAACAATTTCTTAAGATTCTTTGTATCATTTTTTCCGATAAATCCTTCAGAATTAAAAGTATCTGCATTATTAGCAAGCTCTTGGATTTGTTTAGATGTTAATTTACTAACATCAACTTTCTCTTTCCCAAGAATTTTGGCAGCCTGTTTTTGAAAATCTGTATTAGAATACAAAGATTGTCTAACAGATGCTTCGTTCATGGTTAATCCGTCTTTAGCAAGATTTTTAGCTGATCTAAACGTATATGGTAAAGAGCGTTTTAGATTTGTGCCAAGACTTTCGTCAGCGAATGTACTTCCGTATAATGATTTCTGTGCCTTTAATGCCATAGAATCATTCTGGATACTTACATTCTTTTTACTAGCAATATCTTTCTTGCTTTGATCTGCTAATTTTTGATATTTGTCAATCGTATCTTGAATAGCAGTGTTGTTATTGATTAAAGCTTCACCCTCTGAATTATATCCAGTAACAAGATCACCATTTAACTTCACTAATTCTTTTTTGATTGCTAAATATCTCTCATATTGACTTGTTGATAATCCGATATTTTCATTCGTATTAGAGTCAACACCAGAAGACAAAGTATTGAATTCTTCCTGTAATTTCTTAGCCTGCTTAACCTTGTCATTATTTTTATCAATCTTCTTGTTATATTTATCAAGATTTTTCTGACCTGCGTTTAATTCATCTTTACGTTGACTTTGTATGTTAGAATGAATTGCTTTAATTCCTTCAAATGCAGCAAGTACTGCTAGAAGAGGAAGATAGGATTTAAGTGTTGCACTAAGACCAGATAACACAGATTTTATGTTTGATCCTAATGATTTAATGCCAGATTTGGCTTTTTCAACACCGTTTGTTACACCAGTTCTAAATGTTTCTCCAAGTTTAGATGCGCTCGAATTTACATTATCAAGATTGACCTGTCCAAAATCTGAGAGGACTTCTTTTGTAGCTTGGGCTTCTGATGAAACTTTAGAGAGGTCAGAGGTGTCTACTTTATTAGAAGAAGATATTTTTTTCTTTCGTTTTTGAATCTCGTCATATGCCTGTTGTTTATTGATATCTTCCACTTTGTCAGAGAGTCCAATTGATTGCAGAATGTTTTCTGCTAGTGAATAGTCTCCGCCATTTTTTAAGATTTTATCGTAAACTTGACTTGCGTTTAAACCTGAATTTGCAAAAGAATCTACGAAGTTTTTATACAATTCATTTTGCATATTAAGATCAGATGGGTTTAGTTTTTTTAAACTTTTAACTTGATTAACGAAATTACCTAATTCTTTAAATGACAAAAGTGTTATAGGTATATTGATTGCGTTTCAATATTTATAATGATATAATCAAATTAAATAAGTTTATAAAAGGAGTATGAAGAATGAGTTTGATAAAATGTACTGAATGCGGTAAAGAATTTTCTGTTAAAGCTGATCATTGTCCAAATTGTGGTTGTCCAACATGGGATATAATCAACGAATTATATAAGGCAGACCAAAGTATTAATATTAATCACGAGGTTTATGACATCTCTGAAATACTATCAAATATAGAAACTGGTGTAGATGATCAAATTAGTATAGATGCTATAGCAAATTCTGCTGAAATTTCAGCAAGTGCAGCGTATTGTATACTGCAAGAAATTAAAGAGGGTAATTTTTTACCTTGGAGCGATGGTAGCTATGGCAATCTTACAAATCCAAAATACCAAGAGAAAATCAATCGTAGAAATGAACAAATTGCCAAGCAGAAAGAAAATCTTCCTCATTGCCCAAACTGCAACAGTACCAATATCAAAAGAATTACCACTGGCTCCCGTATGTTAAGCGGTTTAACATTTGGTATTCTAAGTTCTAATATTGGTAAAACATATCAATGTAATAAATGCAAATATAAATGGTAGGAGTACGCAAATGAATTTAAACAAAGGACATGCCTTGATTGCTGTTCTATCAATTTGTTTATCATTTAGTGTTGGAACTAATATCAAAACTAGCGAAGAACATAAAAAAATAAGGTCAAAATACGAAGATGTAAAAGGTTCTTATGATGATATTTATTCACGTTATTATGATCTTTCCAAAGAGAATGATAAAATACAAGAAGATTTGAGTCGTTCTAGTGGAGAATATAATGATCTATGGTATAAATATACGTCACTAATTGACAAATACGATAAGTTAAAAGCAAAATATAAAAAGGTAGCAAAACCGAAAAAATCTAGCTCAAAAAAATCATCTAGCTTAAACAATACCAGTTCATCATCAAATAATTCGTCTTCTTCAGATTCTGATAATTCTTCATCCGCAAGTTATACAGTTTACATAACAGATTATGGACAAAAGTATCATGCGGCTGGTTGTAGATATCTTAAAAAGAGTTCGATATCAATCTCTAAATCTGAAGCAGAACAACGTGGATACACAGCTTGTTCGCACTGCCACCCGTAGTGCAAGAAATACATATCAATGTAACAAATGTAAATATAAGTGGTAATAAGAGAAGCATAACAATAAGAGAGGACTATCAATCCTCTCTCTTTAACACAGTTACAATATCTTCAAAGCCGTTATTATATACTTCGAGATAATCAATATCACTAATCTTCAAAACGATATTTGCATTTTCCTGCCCTTCAGCTCTTGCATAAGTAGCCAGCACACTACCGTTTTGCGAAAATTTTGTGAAAGCATTTAACACAATATATTGTTTGTCTTTCCCTTCATCTGTTAACCGTAAGTTGCCCATAAAGAAATAATCTTTATCTTTTAGGCGAGCAATTACACAGCTACCATTTGTGTAATCAAATACATCGTCAAGAACATTGTTGTTCGTTGTGATATGAAATTGATCAGCGATCCAGTTCTTGACATTGTCATTAGATAACACAAGAGATAATAATAATGCTACTATAATACATAAAATAATAGAAATCCCATTATTGATCCAAGACGTATCTTTTACATGTTTTAAGATATTTAATCGTAATAATGCGATTGTTGCTAACGACATATAACTAATAATGCAGCTTCCAACATTAAATGCAAATCCTGAAAGTTTTTTAGAAATTGTTAGCTGAAATATAAATAAGAAACATACGCCTGGTATATAATATTGCAAGATACTAGGCACAGCTTCAATTATTAAACTAAGTTCTTTGATAAATTATCACTCCTTTGACTTATTGTTATTCTGAGTTTGTTGGTGTTGAATAATTTTATCCAACATTCGTTCTTGGTTTGTCATACTATTTATTTGCTGACTATTTGTTTCAATAATATGTACATTTCCGTCTTTGTCTGTTACTTGTCTACTCATAATTATACTCTCCTTCGTATATATAAATTAATAGTTATAATTTATTATACAGCAAATTTCTAAATTAATAAAGAGTATAACACAAGAGAGATAACTCAACGGTTACCTCTCTTAATTCTATTTATGCAACAAATCAGCTTTCCACGACTAATTATTGACAAAATAACATTTCTGTAGTAATATGACAATATCCCATATAACTTATTTTTGTCAAGTTATATGGTTAAGTTTACAAGAAATGCAACGAGTTATCTTCCAAGTTCGTCATTGCATTTCCAAAGGATTTACAGTCTATTAGTTACCGCAAGTTATTTCTGATAGACTGTTTTTTGTTATGGATATTTATTCCATTGTATGATATAATTTTGTTGCTGAATGATCATGTTTTATGATTTGCACGCCATTCAGTGCCTTACGGCAGATGCGGAACGGAGGTGACAAATGCTCCAAAGCGTCATTCACTTATTACAGAATATTGACTGGCAGAGTGTTTCTAAAACACTCAATATTGCAAGTTTGATTATTCAGTTATTGCTTGCAATATTTAGATAAGACTTGAATTAACAATGCAAACAGTATTTTAATGTGTAAAAATATCGTATTATCTATCTACCACAAAAGATAACCGTTTAAGTAAAAAGTATCATTGTATGATTGGGCTACATATTAGAAATACTTGCATTTTATTAGAAAATATTCTATAATACAAGTGTAATAAGAAATGATACAAAAGCATTTGTACCCACAAACCGTAATTAAGGGTGGTAGCTTAATTGCAAAACATTAGTTAAAAAAGGAATACAAAAGGGCATCCGAGTGGGTGCCTTTTTGTTTTATGCTAATATATTAAGCTATTCCACAATATTTATACCAAGTTAAAAATAACTTCGATTCATATGTACTAATAGAAGTACAATTTATAAAAATGCCAATCTTCAAAATCCTTATAAAATAATGACTTTTTGATGGTCGTTTTTACATAAAATTTGAATTTTAAGTTCCCTGCTTAGAGATACAATATCTCTGTACGCAAACGATGATAGCAGGTAAAACATCGACATTAATTTACACTTTTGGGCTATACATTACCAGACAATGATCATAAGGTCGTCATTATCTGTCAGGATCGGTAGTCTCTGAACATCCATTCTTATTAAAATATCTTAGCTGCTGTGCCTTATCCCGAAGCACGTTTCTTATATGGCAGTTTACCGATACTTTCCTATATGGTAAGAATGTGTGCGGCTGATTAGATACAATCGTATAATACGATATGAATACCGAATTCTTAAACTATTCCGTCTATTGTTACCAATTCCGTTTCAGTTTTGATATCCTTTTTCGTTCCAGCAATTACTCCTGATACGTGTATTTTAAAACCCCGTATCCTATATATTTGTCCAAAACACCATTTCTGTTTCTTCCTTATATATAGTAGGCTCACTGTCACCCTAATGATTTTGAGATAGGGTCAACCTAGGTTTTTAAAAAGTTTGATGCCAGCAAAGCCAGCGGCAGCAGTTTTCAATAATCCAAAACTACTTACTAATTTATTAACTACATTTAGAACATTTGATAATAAAGTAATTCCACCACCAAGGATGTTTTTATCAGCAAATGTTGTTGAGATAGATTGAAATGAGTTTTTAAGATCTTCTGTTCGTCCTTCCAAACTATTCTCATAAACTTTGTACTTTTTGTCTGTAGATCCAGTAGAATTTTCGGATACTTTCTCGTATTCTTGAGCTTTCTTATAGTTACCCATTAGGACTAGAAATTGCTCCATATGATTCGTGCCAGCCATCGCTTTTGCAATTGCTCTTTGAGATACGTCACTGTAGCTAGTCCATTTGCCAGCAACTTCATCAAGCACATCACCGAAATTTCTAAATTTATCTTGTTTGTCTCTTAGGTTAATTCCTTCACCTTTTAAGACTGTTTCTACATCACTCCATGCTGTTACTTTGTCCTGTAGAATGAGACAATATGACTTCTATATAATAAGAAGAAACTCATTACATAGAAGCGGTTGCGGTACTTCCAAAAGTGTCTTTACACTTGACCGCAACTCCACTTCTTAAGGAATTATGGGAAATATAGAAGTGTGTTCAGACTGTCGCATAGTCATCGAAATGACCTTCTTTCGCTCAGTCGTTCAAGGCAGATATATCGTTAAATTTAATCGAACTATGTTTTGTTTTAATCGTTTGTTCATCTATAAGAACTTGTATATTGTGTCCACCATTTTGAAGATATGTATAGCAATAGTTATAAATATCTTTAATGTTGTGTGGAACTTTGTCTTTGTGTGTAATAAATCTAATTATTTTCCAATCATCATTAAATAAAGAAATATTTCTAAAATTTTCATTGCGTATAAATTTTTCTTTTGTTATGTGTCCAAGTCTCACTGACAAATCATGTCCACTACCATCCCATTCAATTGCAATCTTTTCATCTGGAAAAGCAATATCAATTACAAAATTTTTAAATGGGTAATTTAGTTCTCCTCCAATTATTGTATAAACTTCAAATTGTTGTTTTGAGCATGTAAAATTACCATGTTTATATCTTGATTCTATTGATTTCCTTAATATGTCTGGGTTCTGCGTAGGACTTACAACACCATATCTTTCTAACATGGTTTTTCGCTGTTTGTCTTTAACGACTTGACTTTGAGTAAAATGCTCAACTCCATATTTCTTTAACGAAGTTTCTTTTATCCTTTTCTGAAATTCATCGGTCTGCATAGGATATTCTACTCCAAATCGTTCAAGATTGGTTTGAATCACTTTGTCTTTAACAGACTGTAATTTTGAAGTATTCGTAACTCCGTATTTTTTAAAATTATTTTGAGCTTTTACTTTTTGGATTGCATCAGATTTTGATACGTTCTCAACTCCATATTTCTTTAGACAGGTTTCTTTAGATTTCTTTTTGATGTTTTCAGTACAGAATACATTTTCAACCCCATATTTTTCCATACAAGTTTCTTTTACTTTTAACGGGGAGCATTTTTTACATGCATTTGTACCATTTTTAGATGTTTTAAGATATGTACTATATTTAGTTTGATACGTTTTACCACAATAATCGCAACGTACATCCACCATGACGTCGCTACCATGTGTAACATCATTTATATTAGCCGTAAATGTATCGCCTATTTTTGTGAAATTATACCCTTTATCAATATAATGATATTTAGTACGGCTACACCATTTAACGGTTACTTGCTTTGTCAATAAAATTTCAATCATCTCCTTTTAATAAGACGATTAAAATAGATATATCCTTCCTCCTTATTGACCGTTCCCTCGGCTTCCAAGCACATATGAATATTATTCATATGATCATAAGAAAGAATTGCCACAGTGGTTTATGTATTATGCCACTGCGCCCCAAATGTCTAGGTCTTCGCCATTATTTTGATAATCTTTAAGTCGTGCTAGTTTGATATTTCCCATACGGGAGAAAATGGCGTTCAAACCAGTTCCGACTGAACTCATACCTTCCTGAGTTGTTTCACCGATAGTTGCTAAATAACCGAGCAATTTGTCCATGCTGACACCAGCTAAATTTGCATTCGTCGCAACTTCGGACATACCTTCTGCCAAACCTCCAACATCAGTAGCGGAAGCCATATCTACAGAAGACATTTTATCTACGATTTTCAAGGTATCTTCTGCACTCGTAATGCCATAACCTTTTCTCGCAGAAGTTAAATATTTTGTAGCATTTTCAGATGTTAAATCACCAACCTTGCTAAGTTTGATAGAACTCTCTGCAAGCTTATTAGATTTTTCAACACTTTGTCCCTGTTTCATCCATTCAGTAGAAGAAGCAGCAACATCTGTACCAGTAGCCTTTAATTGATGCCCCATATCTGAATATGTTTTCATCAAATCTTTGGCTTTATCATTGGATACACCAGTAGCCATCTGAAGCTGAGTCATTGCACTATCTACATCATATGTATTTTGCACCATTTCCTGTGCTTTGTTCATACCAGATTGCAAAATACCATATGTTCCTACAAACTGAGAAATCTGACTAAATCCACGTTTAACTTCTGAAAACATGGAATTTCCAGTAAGTCCTTTCACAGAAATTTCAGACTGCATTTGCTTAAACTGTTGGTTAATACGTTGAACTTCGCCTTTAGTTGTAGCGTTTTCAGATTGTTTCGCAAGATTCTCTAATGCAGTCCCATAGTCCTTAGCGGCTTTAGTATTATTCTCCATATAAGTTCTGATCTTATTTGCTTGAATACTACCTTCGCCAGGATTAAGTGCCTTGCTCTGAGTTGCATCGAGAATTTTCATCTCATTGTTTAATTTTTCATATGATTGGATTACTTTCTCATTCTGCTTAATGATCGCATCCTGATTAGCAGTTGAAGGATTTGCTTGGTATTGAGTATGTAATTCCTGCAAACCTTTTACATTCTTGTTATATTCTTCAAAAGACTTATTCGCATTTTTGTATTCTTCGCTGCCACTGTAATACCTACTAAGTTTCTTTTGTTGTGCTGCTAAATTAGCATCATATGATTTATTTCCAAGATTCCTAGAAACATTTTGCACATAAGAATCTTTTTTCTCTTGCTCTTTGAAAAGAGCTTGATTAAACCAATCACTATATTGTTCCTCTTGTTTGGCTTGTTTTTTAGCTTGTTTCTCTATATCACTCTTCAATACTTTGTTAGGAGAAGAATTTAATAAAGATAGACTATTTGTAGCATTTTTATCATACTGCTCAAGTTTTGAATGAGCATCAATCAAAAGGTCACGATTTTTTATAGTTGGGTCCTTTTTAAAGTTCCCATACATTTTATTGACTTCTTTACGTTGCTTTTCATAGTCAAGAATGTTGCTCAAAACAGCATTGTATTCTTTGCTATTATTATCGACATACCCAGAAAATTGTTTTTGATATCTTCCAGATTTAGAAGCAAATCTCTTCGCTTGAATGTCAGATTCAATCTTGGCAGCTTTCTCATTTAGTTTTTTCTGTTCTGCTTGATATTTTTTATCAGCTTTCTCTTGCTCTTTGAATGCTTTATTTTTTGCTTTCTCTTGCTCTTTTAATGCTTTGTCTGCATATTGATAAGCAGTTGGTGTTGAAACATTTTCTTCGTTTGCGATCTGCTTTGCAACATTAGACATTTCTTTAGCTTGGTCTTTTGCACGTTTAACAAGACCTTTGTCAATAGATGTTTCTCCGCTAGTATAAAATGCCCCAGAAGCATGTTTCATCTGCTTTTGAATTGCAGATTTCTTATATTTTACATATGATTTTGCCTGAGCATTTGCTTGTCTTTTGATTTGGTTATTAAGTGTTGTATTTGTTGATCCTTTCGTACCAACAATAGGGTTAATATGTACATCCTTATCTTTCACAAGTTCATTCAATTGAGACTCAACATTGCCCTTATCCAATATCGCTTTAATGACGGCTTCAAAATCCATTTACTCACCTCTTTCATGATTTTGTGCATAATAAAAAAGAGCCTATACAAAAATAGACTCTTTACATTTCAGTATATAATTAACAGACGGTCAGGGAATCGAACCCCGATCTCTGGTTTTGGAGACCAGTATAATTCCATTATACCAACCGCCCGTGAGAGCAATGATCAATTACTTTTACTTATTGTTTAACTAATTGCTGTCAAACATGGCTTCAGTATCCATGTACCAGTAGGGAAGTCATAAAGATGTGATAAAACATATTCATGTGCTTCGATGACTGAACCAACATTTACCTCTGTATGTATAACTATTCCTCCGCCATACATACTCCATTCGGCACAAATAAGTGTATAGTAATTTTTTCTATTCTCTATCATCATAACATCATCTCCTACTATATAAGTGGTGTTACATCATAGATTTTGTCGTGTAATTGATCATTGCGAGTTTGAGTATATCATAAAAATATATTTTATGTATACAGGTATCTTTTTCCAATATTACAAATCAGACAAAGAACCTTGTTTTCCTTCTTTAATACCGTCTTTTGTAAAGTATTTTCCGAAGTCATCTTCTGCGGATGAATCGTTGTAAATACCAACCAATTCCGTAGAAGACCATCCAAAGAATTCTTTGATAACATCAATCGGAATATTCTTCTTTGCGAAAGCAGTACAAGTATAATGTCTCATACAATGGTAGTAGAAGTCTACGTCCAACATCTTTGAAAATTCAGCTGTCCATTTGTCAAGATTGGATCTACGATGCCAACCATTTTTATCTTTCGTTACAAAGATATCATCAATGTCAACGCCAAGTTCTTTACGTTGTTTATCCCATAAATCAATGTATTTTTTAACATCAACAAGGATAAATTTGTTTAACTGCTTACCTAATTTACCACGACCCTTGGTGCGAATCTTTGGCGTTTTATATAAAGCACCATCAAATTCAAGAGCATCTTCAGTAAAATAAGACATCTTCATCTGAATGATTTCAGATTTTCTCATTCCAGAATAAGCAGCAATAGCGATAGCACACGCTTTTTCATATTTCTCTTGTTCGACAAGAGTTTTTAATAAGTCATCAACTTTTTCATCTGGCAGAATCGTTTTCTCACGCACTGCCTCATTTGCAGGATTCTCAATCTTATTTACAATTTTTCTGAATCCTTCAAATTCTTCTTCCTCGTCTAACATATTTTCGATATAATCAGATAAAGAAGAAAGACATGATTTAACACGTCTTGTTCGTTTAGGACTCCACCCCCATACGTTAATTGCATGATTTTGAAATTTAGCAATGTCACGTTTTGTTAATTTAGCAAAGTCCTTATTTTTATTATGTTCCAGATTCCAACACCAGAAAATATCTAAGTCATTGCGATAACCTTTGATCGTACTCTGCGCACGATCAACAGAAGCAAGGTAATCTAACCACTCATTGCCTAAATCTTTGTTATCTTTATTGACCAATGCTAGTTTTTCTGGAGATGTAATCTTGTTATATACCGTAAATCTAGCCAACGGTAAAACCTCCTATGTGTAAAATAAATACAACCACAATATATAGTGGTATTCGTAAAAATAAATCACATATATTGTGGTTGATAAGCATATAAAATCTTGGTTTTATTTTGTGAAAATTACATCAGATTTGATGTAAAAAGAAATTATTGTTTAAATCTTTTTGCAAATGCCTGTTCAGCATATTGTTGAGCTTTTTGCTCTGTACGTTGCCAGAATCCAGAAGTTAATACAATACCAGATCCACCAGATTCCGCTTCCGAGAAAACGTGTGGAGTAGAGTAAGTTCCAGTATCATAATTGTATCCCTGATCAAGATACACAGTGGCACTAACAGAATCTCCGCCACCAACAACGCCAGTTGTTCTTGCAGAGTTTTTCATCTGATATGTTCTTACATATCCACCTTGCTCTGGAGGTATTGGTTCTCCACCTGCATAAGAAGCAGTAAGCTCTTGATTGGCTGTTAAGAATGTTTGACTCTCAGCTTCGCTTACGGCATCACGCATTTCATTCTGGATTTGTCTCCATAACCCAGCCATTGCACCCATGTTTCCCATGAGATCACCTTACTTTCTGTCAATAGAAACTACATTATTATTGACTGCATCAGCGGCACCCTGTTTAATTGCTTCAAGTGCATCAATTCTATTTTTCTGAAAATCATCAGATTCAACAACAGCTTTTGTAATGTCTTCAGCAGTAAAGTCAAAACCATGTTCTGCAAAATACTGCATCATCTTCTGAGTTACTTCTGGATCAGCTTTGGCAAACACTTCATTAATATATTCAAGAGCAGGTGCTAAAGCCACGACAGATTCTACTAAATCGTCAACACCTTCGACCTTGAAATTCACATCTTTGCTGTCAAGTTTAATATCAATTGCACTTGCAATTAACTGCTGTTTGATGTAGTCACATTTTTCATCAATTGCAGTTAACATATCTTTAAACTGTACTTTGTTAATATCATTTTCATCAACAAATTCATCAACATCAATATCTGAAGCAAGTGCATATAATTCATCAATACCAATGCTTTCTAAATCAACGTTTCCATAAAATTTAATAATATTCATCTTGATTCCCATAAGTTTACTCAGTGGATCATAGTCCATACTAGATGTTCCGTTATCGTCCTGAGTTACAGGAAAAGCAGAAACGACAACGGCTTCAACGAAATCATTTGCTTCAAATCTATTTAAAGACCCATCTTCATAATGTCTTGTTTCAAAAGCAATTTTACCCATAAAATTATCTCTCCATTTCTCTATTTAACTTCTCAAGCAATTCAGATACATGATATCTGTAATTGACTTTTAATTTTCGACTATTAACAATGATTGGATTGAATTTTTTTAAATCCTTTTCGTTGAATGATTTTTTATCCATAGAAGCAATCATTCTGTCAAAATCATTGATGTGTTGAAAATATGTAGTTTCCATGTTATCTTTCTTTCTAAAATTAAATAAAAACCCTGCGATCATATTTTTGTAACCAACAAATTCTCTTAAACCTTTAATCTGATGATAATGGATTACACCTTTCTCTTCTTTGGTACGTTCAAAAGAAATAGAAGAAGTGCCAACACTTTTCAATTCCAATGCGTACATATAAGGAGAGGAAAATAAGAAACAATCACAAGGATTCTTACTTGAAAATCTTAAATTACTACAACCACCAAAAGATTGTGCTTGATCTTTTAAACGATAGTAGAATATGCCTGAAGGAATACTGGCTTTCCAATTTTCTTCAAATCTCTTACCAACATTCTTTGCCAACCTATTCACCTACCTGATATTTATCGTTAATATATTTTCTATAATCAACATATAGCCTGTATGTATCTTTTTTTGGATACCAGAACGCCATAATATCTGCACGTTCAGATGGATAGACCAGAAGTGGTTGTACGCCATGTTCTACATAGAACTTAACTTGTGCCAAACTTGTAACAGGAATAAGTTTTGTATCTTTATAGGCTTCCTGCAACTGTTCAGGCGTTGTAATTTCTGAATTCAATAAATACACCCTTTCTTTTAAAATCGTAAAAAATAGGGAAGAAAACAAAAAATCATATAATCCAATTTGTGAACCATATTAAAGTTTTGTTCTCTTCCCTATCTTCTAACTAAAATGTAAAACTATAATATGATTACTGCAATATTTTTTCATGTTCAATATTCCAAGTTAATACACTACTGATTAGTATAAACTAACCAGTAGTGATAAATAATGTCCTTAAATTAAGCTAAAGACTTGATCTGATAAATATCTACAAATTCATCATCTGCATCTGTCATCAGGTCAAATGTGATCTTCAGTGTAATAGGATCTCCCTCAGCTGCGAAAGCTAATTCGATATTTCTCTGAGGAGTAGCTTTGTAGCAAGTGATATGTAATGGTGTTACAACTCCCTGCTCAGATTTCTGGTTGATTTCTGCGTCAACTCTGAAATCAGCTAATTCCTGATTATCGTTAATCTTAACTAACTGAAGTGTAGAGTCATTTACGATATAAGATACATCGTATTTCTTACCAACAACGATATCGCTATCTGTTGTAGCTGTGAATACTTTTGTTGCTACACTTCCTTCGATCTGTGTTCCACCAACATCACCTTTTGCGTAAACGAATAAAGCTCCTGCTTTTGGATCGTCTGGTAATGTAAGTTTTCCTGCTTCTGTAGCAGTGATCGTCTTCATTTCTGCACGATCTCCACCTTCTGTAATTGTACCGTTACCAAAGATAGAGAATAACTCAAATGGATATACCTGAATTTCTGATTCAAGTGTTCCTTCCATTGGGTTAGCAAATGTTACAGCATCTCTACCTCTCTTTTTAGCTTTTACAGAATCTGCTGTAATATTTAATGTTACTGTATTTGCATAATCAACTCTTAAAGCCTTTTTGCTTGTAGCTAAGTTAGTTAACTCAAATACACCGCAGTCACGGCTTGCATATTTCTTACTAGCTGCCATTTTGTCACATCCTTTCATTAGAATTTTTAAATTTTAGTATTAAAAAAAGACCCATAAAGATAGGTCTTATTTTTCCTCGTTAAGGTTTTTCAAATATGAATCTTCTTTAAAGTCACTACCTTCAGTTCCCCAGACACTGGCATTAAGAGCCATGATTTGATAATTTCTATCAATTAAGATTCTTTGAAAGTTATCATATAATTGAGGAATTGTTAGTTGTCCTACGTTAGTAAAATTAATACTTGGGTGATACGCACATACGACAGAGATAATATTTCCGATATCATATTTAGGATCTTGTTTATCTAAGTTTTTTCCACGAGTACGTTTAGCTTTTGCCTTATCACGTCTACGCTGCATTTGGATAACAACAGGATCTTTTTGTTTTGATAACTCTTCGGACACTGTGCGTTCATTATTAATGTTTGAAATTTGCATCAGAATATGTAATACATCATCAAAGATTTCTCGATCAATAACCCCGACAACCTGTGATTCGATTTCTCCAGTTTCTTCGTCTTCATGTGTTTTTAAGATCTCAAATCTTTTTTCTCTTAATTTATACACAACATCTTCGACAAAATAAAAGCAAAATGCTCTCACATAAATCCGTATAACATCTGTGTTTTCTGATACCAAATCAAATAATTTAACATCTGTTCGTTCTTCATAAGGTAATGCCAAAAAAGCATCATATTTATCTGGCAGGAGAGCAGAGTAATAGCTATCTACTGTCAATGTCATATAACTAGCATATTGCATCCATAGCCCTTCACCAATTCTCCTACGATCACTGATTTTAGGTGGCTGAATATGCCCAATTCCAACAGGTATTGGCTCGCTTGACAGTAGCTGTGAATAAGTAAGTTTCACGTCACTCACTTACAAAGCAACTCCATATTTATATCATCAATCCGATACACCATTGTCCTGCCATAAAAGTTAGTGTTCGGTTTAAAAGACTGTAATTGGCTTGTCCGAGTATCTAATCTCATAGCCCCGATACCAAATGAGTCTTTTATTGATTCGTCAGTTAAGACAAGATTAATTGCTTGACAAATCATATCTAAACGATTGCCAGCGTATCCTTTTTCACGCCATTCTGACTTTTCATCATCATCTAGTTTGATAACATCTCTATGACATATGACATTGATAACCAATGTGTAATCAATAATAGATGTTGATATACTAGCAGGATATGTTTCCATTAAGATAATAGATCGTGTATCTGTAATGGTTTCATCCATATATGGGACATCTTTGCAATGTCCTAATAAACGATTGTCTTTCACTTGCCCATGTATATTTTCGCCAATTTTGCATCCAAACCAATTATCCTCGAAAGAATAATCCTCATCATCAAGATATGGCATGGCAAGATCACTAACATCATCATTTGTCATTAAAATATTTCCTACGGCTTCTTTAATCAATCCAAGCGAAACCAGAGGATTTTCCATCATTTTTTCTGTTTTCGTCATTGAATTTCACCTATGTAAGACTTTCTATACTTATTTCAATAGAAGCAGTAGAAGAAGTTCCATCTTTTGCAGATAATTTCAAGATGATTTTCTGACCAACTAATGCAGAATTTGACACAGAGATTCCAATGTTTGAACCAGTCTCTTCTATATTAATAGAGTCTTTTAATTCACATTCAATATCCCATTGAGAATCTTTTGTAACTGCGTTTCCATCTAAGTCTTTAAAAGAAGCGGTAAATGTAGATTTCTTGCCTACAAAAACTTTCTTGTATCTATACTTAATAGTAGCAGTACATGTCTGTTCTACAGTTGGAACATCTGGCTGTTCTGGTTTCTCTGGCTGCATTGGTTCAGGATCTTTTTTAGACTCAAAGTAATCACATAATCGCAAGTCTTTTCTGTCTTTCGCTGGGTTAAATTCATCTTTATCAACGATAAAAGATAATACGCCACCATGTTCAGTACCAAAATGATATAAAACATTATCATCACGAGTGAATGTAAATACGTCATTTGGAACTTCACGAATATCAAGAAATACTCTTTTCCCATCAAGCCCAAGAGTATCATCGTCTTGCGGTACAATTACCGTATAATTATTTGATCCAACAAATATAATATTGTTACCTGTTTTACCAACATCATATTTAGATGCCGATTGATAATAAGCCCATCTTTCATGGATATTACCATCTGCATCTTGCCATTTTACAGTAGATTGACACAACTTCATTGTTGTTTTTTCAAATACACCACATTGTCCAGGTCTTCCGTCTATGATCCAGTAATTATTCTCAAAATACACATACATTCCTGCTTTGGAAGTATTACATGGGAATAGTACGGTTCTCTGCATAGTTTTTAATGCGGTATCAGAATCATTATCTTGAACCACACATCGGATGGTCGTTCTTTCTGATAAATCAGAGTTACATAATTCAACCGTAGAAGCAATGTCTGTATCTAAGATCTCTGCAAATTCATCATCTTTATAATCGTTATATGCATCATTTTCATAACCGCCCGTTAAATTAGGTCGTGTATTAGGTGTTATTAAATACCAATCTTGCATTTATCGCACCTCCTATGTATAAGCGGTAGGTTTCTGATTATTTGTCATTTTTTCAGCATTATATTTAATAGCATCAAGCTCATTCTTTGCTGAAGTTTTTGACCCATTATTTCCATCAATACTTAATTCTTTTGTTACAATACTCACTCGTTTATTTACAAGAGAGTAGTAACGCTCCTGATAATATTGATGCATATATTCTGCCATTGTATCTATGACATATTGATCAAGATCTTCTGAAAATTCTTTTGTTTCTACGTCAAATGTAAGATCATCAATTTCCATAGAATATCTTGCAATTGCCTTTTTTAGCCATTGAAAAACTAAAGAGTCTGGCAGAGGCGTTTTATCTGCAAACGTAGATTCAAAACTTTGAATTACATCATCTGCGGTTGTCATTATAATCACCTACATCCTATTTCATTTTGTGTCCTGTATAGTTTTCAATGAATCGAATTTTTTCGTAATCGTTATAATTACCTTTTTTAATCATCATCATGACAGCTGATTTTTCAGCACTTGTAACAATATACTCAGAAACTTTGTCCTTAAATGTTTTTGACATACCTTTATATGCAAATAATTTTGCTACTAATTTAGGCGTTAAAATTTTCTGAACTTTCTTTTCTTCTTTATTGTCAAAGTCTAACTCTTCACGAGTATCAGCGTCTTCAATATATAATGTTGCATGAGAGCCAACACCATCAATTCCAGTAAAAAGCATATTCCCGTTCTGCACCTGTGAGATTACTTCTCCACGAGATAAACGAGTAGTACCATTTGGTGTGATTGTTACATCTCCTGTGGATTCAATTCGCTGAAATCCTGTTGTCCAATTGGCAAGGCTGCGTACTGTAATTTTTGTTTCCATGCTTAACTCTTTTACAACTTCTGTATTTTCCATCTCTTTCAATTATTTATCCTTTCACAACTAATTATCGTTTACTTGAATTTGTATTTTACAGAATTATACAATTCAATCTTTTCATCTAAATCTTTCGACTTTTGGAATGTCCAATAACGTACACCAGTATTTTTGTTGATATTAGAAGAAATATAACTTTCGCCTAACCCCATTAAAAAATAGTGCAGTTTTTTGGAATAGCAAAAGTAAATATCATTCATGGTCTATGTCCTCTATTTAACTAATTAATTGCAAAGATATACAGAATTACCATATATCTTTGCAAATAAAAAAGACCCATAAGGTCTACATTTCTTCAACTATTTACGAATTCTAGTAAGTACCAAGTTCTGTTGACAGTTTCTTGTCTCCAAGTAAACCAATCATATATTCTCTTCCTGGAGCAACTAAAGCACCAACTTCAAGGTCATATCTTGTGATTAACTGACCTGTTGATACGTCTGTTCCAGAAATAGATGTTAATCCGCCTCTTGTTACTGTATAAATTGGAGACTGTCCACCAGCAGGAATTACATATCCGAGTCCCTGTGGTAATACTGTCTGGAAGTCTGTTCCAGCTGCATTCATCAGAGAAGTATCATATGGGTTTGGTAATTCAGAAACAACTGAACCATTGTACATTCCCATTAATCCTGTATCATGGATTTCTTTCATAACAGCTTCAGAAATACCTGTAACAGCTGGTGTTGTTCCCTGGAATCCTGCAAATGCGTTTAACTGAGAAACTAAAGCATAGTCACCAGTAATTGTTGGTTTTCCAAAACGTCTTACAGGTGTAATAACTCCATCAACACCAGTTTTTGTTAATCCGTCTCCTTCGAAGAAGTATTTAACTCCATCTGCATTTTTGATTGCTTTGTAGATTGTTTCTACAACATAAGCAGCAGCCTTGTTTCTGATCTGAATGGCAATCTGATTTTTTAATTCATTTTCATCACTCATGTCACCGATGGCAGCCTTTCTATAATCTACTGCATAACCAGCAGAAATAGCTACTGTAGCGATAGGTGTTCTTTTCTTTCTGATCACTGGGAAGTTAACATCCTGACCTAAAGCCTGTTTGCTTGCTGGGTTTCCAACAAATTCTGGGATTTCAACTTCACAAGAATCGTTATATCCGATTGCTTTGTAATTTCCATAAATGCTTAATAATTTAGCTTCCTGAAGAATCTGAGGTTCCATTGAGAAACGTCTGATTTCATTTAATTCAGAAACTGCTGATAAATCACCAGCAGAAGCTTTGCTATTTAACTCTTTAATATAGTTAGCAGCCTGATCTGCTTTTCTTCCGAAAGGTGCTAAGTCTTTTCCATCTCTCATTGCAGAGAAAATTTCTACTACAGGAGATTTTGTAGACACACGACCGCTCGCAAAGTTTGCATCCTTACGTTCGTTGTTTAATTCAAATGTATACATTTATACTATCCTCCTTTTTAGATTAACTATTTTGATACTGACTGTGTAGCTGGAGCAGAAGCAGCAACTCTTACAACAATGCCTTTGTGATTTCCAATGATTTCAGTTACTTCTACATATGGTACAGCAGTAGCTCCCTTAACAAGATCGCCTGTTGCTGTAGATTTTAACTTATCACCTTTAGCTACCCCAGTAGGAATCTGTTTTCCATAAATTTCAAGTTCCTGCCCGTCTAATTTATCAAGATCTAAAACTCTTAAATCTGATCCTTTTGCGATAAAGTATTTATCTAAACCTTCATCATCACCAACTTCAACATTCATTACTACCTGTTTAGCATTAGCAGCTAAAGCGAATGTACCTTCTGTTACTGTTCCAAAATCGCCATTATAAACATCTGCTCCTGCAACTGATTTTATAAATGGATATAATTTCTCAATCTGAGAGATATTACGGAATTTAATCATTTTTATCTATCCTCCTTATTAAAAAATACTTACATCTTCGTCATTATCATCAACTTCGATAGATTCACATACCTCAGAAAAGATATCTTCAACTTTTTCTGAATTTGTTTCTACTGTAGGTTCTGTGGCGGATGCCTGTTTCTCAGCTGCTTTCTGTTGTGCTACAATATTCATGCAAATCTTAGATTTGATAGAGTTAACTTCAGAAGCAATTTCATTTAATTCGTCAATATTTTCGCAAGAGTTAATATCAGATTTTAATTTGTCGATATCTTCTTTTGCGACTGCTTTTTCATCTTCATTGAACTCGCTTAAAGCTTCGTCAACTTCACCTAATTTTTCTGCAACTTTAGCTTTTGCAATTTCTTTTCTAAGAATTTCGATCTGTTCCCATGCTGTCTCATTCTCTGTCTTTGTGTCTTCAAGAGCTTTCTGTAATTTTTCGACACTTGCATTAAGTTCGGAAATCTTTACATCCTTTTCTGCGATAACAGAATCTTTCTGCTCAATCACGGAATTCTGCTCAGAAATTTTCTCTTCTAATGCAGATTCTTTAGAATTGATTTCAGAAATTGTTTCTTTGATAGCAGAAGTGATTTCTTTCATATCAATTGTTCCGTCCATTTTCTGTTTGTCCTCCTTGTTTTGATTTTCGTTTAATTCCAATACAATAGAAGAGGTATCAGCTGGGTTCATTACCATATCCCAACCAGAGTGAATGAATTCAACAGGAATTCTCCCTGTTTCTCTCCATCCATTCATATAAACAATTCCTGTATTACCTTTTGCTTTGAAAATTTCTACGCTACCTTCTACGGCAACGCCATTGTTAAGATCTTCTTCAAGATTTGCAACGAATTCTGGATAACACATTTCATCAAGATATCCTTCACCGCATACACATCTCTTTGTTTCACCTTCGTAATCAATGTCGTCAATATAGCCTCTTGTAAAATGTCCAACAACACTTGCATTTCTAAATGTTATTAAGCCATCTTCGTTGACACCAGTTTCTCCGTGACCGCAGATTATTGTTCTGTTTTCATCTAAAAATTCAACACGAACACTCATATCTGTGATACTGCCGAGCTGTGGTGCACAATATTCCTCTAAAAAGGTAATTCCATTTTTGTTGTATTTTGTTCCGATACCATTTTCTACTGATTCAGGAGGCTGTAATTCGTACAATACGGCTTTAAATGGTCTGCGCCCATTTTTGTATTTCTTTTCAGATAACTCTACGATTGCCATGTTGTATCCTCCTTTAAAAAGTTTTGTATAACAAAAAAGCCGATTAAATAAAATCGACCTTTCATTATTGATATTTATTTAGAGTCGCTTGGACTTGGGATATTGTTCCCGTCATTATTTCTACTTCGAATGGTATTTTCGGTAGGGTTGTCCGTAATTGGACGACCACCTTGATCATTTGTATTATTTGAAGAATTGGTATAGGCTGTCATATGTGGTAAATAGCGTTCGTATATACCATCTTCAATTTCTTCATCTAGCACATTAAAATATGCTTCTGGATTTATTCCTGCACTAGCGACAAGATAAGATAAGGAACCACTTGCTTCTGAATATAATGTTTTACACATATCAAAGAATGCTTTGCGGTTTACAAAAGAAGTAGGGAAATAGTAAACTTCCACTGGATTGTTTTTATCTTTAATGACATTTTTGTTAATGACATAATTCAATTCTTGTTGCCACTCATAAACCCATGTATATACTTGCGAATTTATCATTTCCAAGTTGTGCGCTCCTGCACCAAAATTACCTGATTCCATGGCACCAAGTAAAGAAGCGCATACACCTAAATCCAAAGAGATTTGATTATTAAGATTTGATTCATTTTTATCATTAAAAATATCCGTAGAAACATCCAAAGCGTTAATCTTTGTTCCTGCGGCAACACTGAAGAAACTTAATCCGCCTTTGTTGTTTTTGTTAACTACAGCAGTTTTAACATCATTATGTTGGGCTGCCTGTTGCTTTTTAGTTAAAGCACAAAGTCCTTTTTCTTTTCCTTCTGGAAATGTCTGATAGACAATTTTATTGTTCAGCTCATCCAGAACATTTCGTTTTGTGTCTGTAAAATAATCTTTATATAATACATCTTCAAGCGCTGCAATAACCAAGGATCTGCCCCAAGGCTCTGAATCTTTGCACTTGATTTTTCTACACATTGTTTTATCCGAATTTAATATTAACCAATTGCCATTTACACCATTATTTTTCTTGCTATCATGATACCCTTTTCTGATTTCATCAGGGTACTTTTTAAGTTTTCTTTCCAAAGTGTCCCCATCAAAATCATCAAAATATCTTAAATCAAAACCAATAACAAATCGCCCATTTTTCTTTCCGACAATCTTACAATACTGCCAAGGTAAAGAAATAATAGAAGCATTAATACCAAGATCGTTAATTTCTGTAATACGTTCAACATCAAAATCATTCATATATTTTGTATTATCAAGCTCAGACGGTCTGACTTTTGTTTCAAAATAATAAAATGCAATACCGTCTAACATCTCGGTATGTAATGCATCTCTGATAAAATGCTTATCATCGATTGTCTCAAGAGTAGAACGCATTAAGCGTTTATTATTTTTTGCCTTGTTGTTGTTTTTCTTTTTTGCTTTCGATTTATTGATCAATATACTATCCAAACATGGTAATGCAACACTATAATCAACAGAGTTTGCAATTACACCGTTTTTTGTATACACAAAATTTGATAATCTAATGGCGGTTTCATGGTTTTCAATTGGATTTCTTAAAACACTGCGTATTTCTTCTTTATTAAAATAATCATAAACACCACACTGAAAGATAGCGTTAAATATATCTGTTGTTGTATATTGATAACTATTATATTCATATGAAGCGTCTTGTTTTACATTTTCTTCCATTTTCCCTCCTTCCATTAGTTTACAAATGTTGCGTATCCGTATTCTTCATCTGTGGTTGCCATATCTAATTCCAACTGGTCTATAAAATATGATCCGTAACTGCATGAAGAATATCTATCTTTTCGGTTGTTTCCACGTTCTTTAATTCGGATACCACCTGTGGTTAATTTTTCATATTGTAATTCTGCACACTCGCTAACAAGTGCCTGAGTCTCTAAGAATGGTCGCTCAAAATCAAACACATCATCGACTTCAATAGCCTGTCTGTATTCCTTATTCTTAGAAAGAATTTCCTCTTTTGCAGTTTCAAAGTTAACGAGAAAATCAATTTTTCCTTCAACCAGATTCTTTCTGAAGTTCATTGCAATATCACTATTCAGGTTTTGTGTACCATTGATAGCATAGATACATGGTTTTGCGTCTGGATCTTGACACAATCTACCGTATTCGTCGTTGTTCATACATTTTAATGGGGCGTATTCAACACTACGGTCTTCATCGTATAAAACTTTTTGTAAAGAATACAAAATTTGCAAACCCCCGTTGCGCACATCAATTACTATATAATCAGCGTTAAAATCTTCATATAACTGACGTATCCTAATTGCCTGTTTTGTTGTGTCGCCTATCTGGTTTGATTCTATATAAGGGAATTGTCTACGATATCCTTGTTCCATTTGCTTATCGCCATACGTCATTGTTTCTGGGATAGCACGAATACAAGAATAAACTGAATTGTCGTTCTGAGAACCTGCTACGAATGCAATATCGCCTGCGATAACTCTTACTTCATTGTCACGTTTAGGGATTGCATAGCGGTTTTTCTTATTGATTTGAACATCCAAATTATTTCTTGGATAAAAGACTTGTTTTGAAATTTGCCGATTCATCAGCATAGAATATGTAAAATATGCAGAATCAGATTCTTTGATTCTAAGGTTTAAGAACTCTACCTTCCAACTGGTAGGATCTTGTTTTTTCTTTTCTTTGATCAACTGTTGTTTTGTTTTAAATCCATGTTTTAAACATATACTTTCATCAAATGCTAAGAGCATACCTTTTCCGTGTTTCAGCATTAATTCATAGTTCATGTCTACAATTGTCCACATCCAATGTGTAGGGTCTTGCCAAGATGAGCTAATATAGATATCAACAGGGTCTTCTTGCAAGATTTTCGCTAAAACTGGATTATCTTTATATTGCGGAAGTTGTATATAACCTGGCTGACGTACCATCTGAAATGGTGAAATGACATTATCTTCAATATTTTTCTTGATCTGTCTAAACTCTTCCCTAATAGCAACATTTGAACGAATACCACGGGCGTTATCATTTGCTGTAAACACTTTAATTGTAGATCCGTTATGAAATTTTACAACAACGTCTTGTCCATTAGTCTTAACATATTCAATTTCCGCTCTTAAAACAGCCGATTTTACCATTAATTCGCCTTGAATTTTTTCGGTAATAATCAATTTACTCTGTCCACGAGTAGCAGAACCAATAACAACTTTTGATCCTGGATAAAGAATAGCCCTAGAACATGCATATAGGGCAATTAAGAATGACTTTGCATCATTACGTGCTGCAACAATACAAATTGAGTTAGAAACACCCATATAATATAGAGCCAATTGTTGATATGTATATATTGGAATTTCTAAGTAATCTTGTACAAATCTGTGTAAATTTTTCCTAAAAAACGTACACCATGCCAATGTATGCATAACATTTGTTGGATTGCTTAAATAGTGCGTAGATGGGAATTTTTTATACAAATCCTTTTGATATTTATCGGCAGGGAACTGTTCAATCATTTTACTAAGACGTTTGGCAGCTGTTTTTTTACTTACTTGTTTATTCATCGTCTAAATCCTCATCATCAGGAATGAAATATTCCTTATCTCGATCAGAAGATCCATATTGTAAATTTCTTAATGGACGTAACATAAATCTGTCCACATAGTCTGCCAAGTCATCATAGTCTTCATATAATGGTTTATCTTTGTAAAATTCTTCGGGCGTATATTTTGATATAGTAGCCAATGTTACTCCAAGAGTAGTATTTTGGCTTTCATCTTTTTCTTCAACTGTTTTTAGACCTGCATCGTTAAATGTTTTAGAATACTGACTACTAAGGTCGATGTATTTTTTTGAATCACCTGCTTGTAATGCACGTATTTGCAGCATATATAAATTACATAATGATTTTACGAAGATTTCTTGATTCTGATCAATGTTTGGATTGTTGTCTTTCAGCATATTATAATGCTCGTCAAGATTTTTATAATCCGCCTGTGTAAATCCAGCACCCCATCTCTTAGTAGCTGAACCAGAAATAGATATACTATCATCATTTACAGCTTGTTCTGCACTCATAACATGATCGTATCCATCTTCATAAAATTTCGTCTTCATTCCATCAAGATATGTATTACCAACCTTTGTTGTCTGATGAAGATTGCGCTTTGAAAGATATTGTGAAAATGTGATTGGTTGATTTTCAACCTTTGCGTTTTTGTATGCATCAACATGAAACACTACATCAAATTGCTGACACACATGCTTAATTGCATGGACTTCATTTCCATTATAGTAGTTGATCAATTTCTGTAGGTATAAGTCCATACAATCATTACAGATGTTGATATACCCATCATTACTCTGGTATAAAGGAGAAGGAGATTTAGCAAAATGGTTTCTCTGATTATCCCAACTCTTACCACAACATGTGCATTTGTATTTTTTATCTACCTTAGTAGACCGTCTTGGCATCTCAAATTGTACTTCTCTATTGATGTACATTGGGGCTTTTGCCAATTCTTCTGGCGTTAATTCTCTTGCCATATGTCCCTCCTTTCCTTGTATAATAGAAGAGCAGTAGATGATATGATTCACCTACTGCACATAATTCATAATATTAAAATCTCCAAAGATCCTTTAACAGATACTCGAAAGGTAACATAGTTGGCAAGACCTCAAAATGTTTATCTTCCATAATTCTAGCAACGATATCTAAATCAGATACATCTTCTTTGTTGATCTGAATATCATTTTCATCTTCATATCCAAAAAGCCAGATATCAGAATCAGCGTAGAAGTTCAATACAAAATCTACAATATCCTGAGTAACCTCTTCTTGATATAAATAAATAGAAGTCCCCTGTAAAGAATCATTATATTTATCATATAAGAAAACTCTCAGACTTCCATCATCAAACATTTCAAGACAATATGTGGCATCGTCTTTTTCCATATTAATTTTATGTGGAGCATAGGCAAGTTCTGACATTGCAATGGACAACATATAACGAATTGTCTCAGCGTTTGCAATGATATCTACACAATTATCTCCATCGACCAACTGATCGTTAACTGTAAATAAAAGCTCAATTTGGTCTTCGAAATCTGTAATATTCAGATCCTCATATTTGTTATATTTATCTTTATAAGAAATAACAATCACTCCAATCTTATTTGTTTACCGCATCTTTTAATGAAGCAGAAATTTTGAATTTTGGAGCTTTCTTAGCAGGAACATTGATTGTTTCACCTGTTCTTGGATTTCTTGCAACATGAGCTGGTTTATCTTCAACAGTAAATGTTCCAAGCCCCATTAAGCGAACACCTTCTCCAGACACAATGGCATCAACGATACATTCAACAACTCTATCTAATTCTTCTTTTGCCTCGATCTGAGTTACTTTGCGTCCTTCTGTTTCTGTTTTCTTTGTTGCGATTGATTTTACTAATTCTTTTGTTGTAATCATAGTTCGATTCTCCTTTTTGTAATTAATGTTTTATTTTCGACTAATTTCTACGGCTACCCACTTTTGAGTACCCGTAAATATTTATAGAAATGGAGCAGAAGAAGTAATATCCTCTGCTCATAATAGGCAGTCTGTCCGACCTGTTTTGAGAGATTGATCCTAAAAAAATGACTGCCGAATTGCTAATTTAACTGTATCTTGAATGATGCTGTATGTCCTTCACGTTCTGTGAACTCAAATAACTTGCAAGCACTCTTTGACCCTTTAAAAATACTGTCTGCATAAGGATCACTACCTACAAAGCTTGGACATACTAAAATTTCTTTATCGCATGTAATACCTTCACTTAGAGATTTTTCAAGCATTCCGTGGTAATGACCAACCAATAAGAAGTCAATATCTTCGTTATAGATAGACTCCATATTTTGAATAGCACTATCAATTCCTCTTAAGGTATGTCCATGCATTGCAACCATATTAAAGCCAGCGATAGGAATGTGGATACAATCAGATTCCAGATCAAGATGTACTTCAACACGATCATTATTTGCCAAACATTCATTGATGTAATTACCAATAATATACTCAAAGTCTTCCGCACATAATTCAGAAGCCCTTGTTCCTATAGGTCGTGTTTGGCTGTGATTGCTTCGACCTACGCAATAATATTCAATTTCAACATATTTGGATAATTCATTTAAGAAATGTGAAATGATTTTTGAGATATCAACAACTGCCTTAACAACAGCAGAGTCGTTGAGCTTAACGTCAGTAAGACGTAAGATGCCTTGAATATCATCACCTAATGTGACGACTTTGAGTTTAGAAATACCAAGTCTATGTATCAGTGCAATAGTCTGAGATAATAATTTTTGAAATCTTTCAATGCAAATTTCTGGAGAGTATTCGTTGTTAACACTCTTAAATACTGCATTATAATGAATGTCTGCGATAGAAAGCACATATCCTTTAGATTTATTTTCAACTCTCAGAGGCTTAAAGTCTGGGTTTGGTAGCATCTGAATTGCTTCAGCCACATATTCATTGAACAACTCAAAACGACTTTCTTGGCGAGAAATACGATTTCTCTCTAAATTAACTGTCTGTAATTTCTGTCGTTCCTTACGAATTCTTTCATATAATAACTGATCTTCAGACTTTTCATCATTACCAGATTTTTGTTTGCTGCGAAAATAAGCATCTCTAAATCTACCACCAAATGGAGTAGAAGAGGACTTACGAATTGTATCGCTTGCACATTGTATATGATATTTTTCTTTAATTTCCTGCCAGTCGATATCAACTACACCGTCAAGTTTTGAATCAATATCTGCACAGACAGCCTCATATGTTTCTGGAGTTAATCCGATTTTTGCTAATTCTTGTTCAAAATTAATACTGATAAATCTTCACTCCAATCTATTCTTCATCAGAAGGTACGTTTAATTCCAGATCTTCGTCAGTCTTTTCTTTCATCTGAAATTCACCATATTTTCCATCAAAGTCTTTTAATAAATCTTTGAAAGATACATTTCCTTCTTCTGTTTCAATAACTCCTTTTTCGATATCTACATAACCTGCCGCCTTAACTGTAACAGTAGTAGATTTTTTATAAGATAAAGCTTTAGCCATATTTATCCTCCTTTAAACTAATGTGAATTTTTTTAATTATTTGTGAAATACCTCTACACACTTGATTAAAAATGTGGTATAGTGTAAATAGAGGGAGTTTAAGCATTTTTATGAATAAAAAATTAAATGATTTCGTCTACAATTCCAAGGCGAAGCATTTCATCTGCATCAAGCCATAATTCCTGACGATATACTTTTTCGTACATTTCTTCATCAATATTAGAATGTGAAAGTACATACTGTTTAATTTTCTCTTCGTATTTCTGTGAAAAATTAAATAAATCTCTTACAGCATGAGCTGTTCCGCTAACAGATTCTGATCCACTATGAAGTAAACCTACGCTAAATGGATGGCATACGGTTTTTACGTTTGGATTATTATGCCCTGCCATAGCAATATGTAGCCCCATACTGGCTGCCATACTCATAATGTGAATTGTAAGTGGAGTTTTAATCTTTTCAATAACATCAACAAGATTAAATCCTCTATATACATCGCCACCAGGTGAATCAAGAATAATTGTAATAGGTTCTCCAGAGCCATCATTATCCATCTCAATAAGTGGTAAAACAGCGCTTTCAAGGATAGTATCGCAAATGGCTTCATTCACAATAATTTTGCGCTGCTGTAAATTTACATAATACTGATAATCTACTACATCTGGCAGTCCACCGCCAAATTGTTTTAGTAAATCTTTAATTGGAAGTTCGAATTCTATATTCAACAGTCCTTTCTATAATGAAATTTTCAAACTTGAATTTGCAATAATAACTCGTGTACTTTTGCATTTCTTTTCAAGTTCAGAAGTTAATTTCTCTTTTAATGTTAACTTTGCTTTTTCTGATCCATGATGTAATACAATTCGATTTGTGTTAATAGAAGAGTAGTAATCAAGAAGTTGGCAGAATGGAGCATGTCCGCTAAGAGATTTGAGTGAGAAACTTGCACATCTGCAAATATATTGTTTATTATCTATAGAGATAGATTTAACATTTTTGTCTTTAAGTAATGCAGCTAAACTTCCTGGCGTACTGAATCCTACAAATAAAACAGTAGCGTTAGGATTTGGAACTGCCTTTTTCAAATGGTGTCTAATTCTACCATTATTACACATACCAGATGTAGATAATATTACACATGGCTCATTACTATGTACCAATGCTTTACTAGATTCTGGGTCACGTACAAACACTAAGTTATCCCAATTTAAGACCTTATCAAACAATTCTAATTCGTCACCAGATAAGATTTTTCGATATTCATTGAAAATATCAATCCCTAACGGTGTATCAATGTACACTTTATAAGGAAAATCATAGTCTTTCATGACCTGATAAATCATTGTTGTGAGAAATTGAAGTCTGTGATTTGCGAAAGTTGGTATAATTACCTGTCCATGCATTTCACATACCTGTTGCGTGATAATAGAAAATAATTTTTCGATATCATTATTTCTTTCTTTTTGCCCAGTTTTTAAATCAGGACGATCTCCATAAGTTGATTCTCCAATAACTAAATTTGCATGATCAACAGGAGTAAACTTATTGACATAATAATTATGAACTTTGGAATTTCCAATATCTCCTGTAAACAACAAAGTCTTTTCAACATTGTTCTGTTTGAGATACAATAAAATTTGCACACTACCAAGCAAGTGTCCGTTTGGAATAAGCATAAATGACAAAGTATCATCAATAACAATCTTTTCCATCACAGGATATTCAGAAACATAATTCATTGTATGTTCTACATCTTCAATAGTATACAATGGATCATAATTCTTCCCATGTTGATTGTTAATTAATTCTATATCTCTTTCAATGATATAAGCAGAATCTTCAGCCATTCGATGCATAATTCGATAATTGTCTTGTGCAACAATCATTTTTGCAGAACATCCTTCTTTGTATAATCTTGGGCTTAAAAATACGTGATCCGCATGGAGATGGGAAATAAAGATATAATCAATATCTTTTGGCTTAAATTCTTTGAATCTTCTCTTATTTACAAGAAAGTCATCGTATTTACTATTTGACTGATGTAAGCCAGCATCAATCAAAATATTGTGAGTATCTGTTTTTACATAAACCATAGAACCAGTAACATCCATGGCAGCAGGTTCATCTACAAATGATACTCTGATATTGTTTTGTTTTTTCTTCATAGAGAACACCTATCTTTCTCTATACTTCTTTAAAGCTTTCATTACGCTTCTTTTCTCACTTGCATAGTAAGTAGGATGTCCAGAATACGTCTGATGAATATCAGATTTGTCTTTGAATCCTTTTGAGCGAAGATAGAAAGCTTCATTTTTGGTGATCTTAATTATAGAAGATCCCTCCATTTCTTAAAATATTTCCAGTGATGCTTGACGCTGCACATGGCAGTCGTCGTACATATTTACTGGATTTGGAAAGCCTCAGACTGGATTTGAACCAGCTGTCCTTCAGGTCATGTCCTGTGCCTTTACCTGACTTAATGCTACCGAGGCATAATGGCTTGGAACGGATTTGAACCGCTTCACAATATTAAAAGTATTGCGTTCTACCAATGAACTACCAAGCCAGAAAGGAGTGGCAGACGAATATTAATCCATCTGCCTGTACTAACAATGAAAAAATCTTTGTTGAAAAAAGAACTGACCACCAAACAGCTCTTTGATTGCACAGGTAGGATTTGAACCTACGATCCCCTGAATCCAAATCAGGTGCGATAGCCAAACTACGCCACTGCGCAATGTTGGTAAGGACATTTACGTCCATACCAATGAAAGATACTATATGAAAAATAAAATGAAACATAGAAAAATAGCAGAAGGTGGATTTGAACCACCGATCTTCAGGGCATGAACCTGACGAGATAACCAAACTTCTCCATTCTGCATTATTTTTATAAATTTAATTTAAATTGTAAGTTTTTTTGATATCACTGCGTTTATATGGCAACCCATAAGATTTACACCATTTACATATTGTCTTATCTGACACACCATATATTTTTCCAATTTGTACAAAAGGTTTTGTAATAATTAAATTCCGTAGTGTATCTTTATCAGGTCTTTCGGTTCTTCTTAAAAGCTTATGAGCACATTCAACACAGCGTGTGGCACCATTACTAATTTCTTTCCCACAATCTTTACAAATATGTTTCTTCTTTAATGGATGATTCCTAACATTTTTGAAATTTTTACCAGCATATGTATCCAACTGTCGATCACAATTAGGACACACCCATCTTAAATTTTCTAAACGATTGTCGTGATGTTGCCCATTGATATGGTCTAAAGTTAATACTAATGGTTTATTATTCCATACATGGTCAAGACCGCAAATCGCACATTTATAAGGAGTAATATTATTTTTCTTATATCGTGTACGCAAAGCATTTTGAGAAACATTAGAATTATTACAAAATATTTCTTCATCTGATAAAACACGCTTATGTTTTTGATACCCTGTTGGTTGTGGTAAATTTAATTTTTCTAAATATTTTTTGACGGTGGTAAAATTAGATCCAGTATGTGTAGCATATCCTAATTTTTGTATCAATTCCCTCATACAGGTTGAATTTTCAATTAAAATCATCAATTCTTCTTTTGTGTATTGTGATACTAAAGATCCTATTGTAAAAACACTCCTTTATTGTATATAAATTTTAAAAACAGGGATAACTGGATTTGAACCAGTGAAAATACGGCAGTCAAAGTGCCGTGCCTTAACCACTTGGCGATATCCCTATGAGTATTTTAATTTTAAAGCGGATCTTCATCCTACAATCATTAATAAAATAGTTTATTCTGCAACACAGCTGATGAGTCTGAGCTTCGAGGAGCTACCTCTAACTTCTCACCAGAGTCTCAAAGACCAAAATCTGCGACATGATCAATACATGTAACATCAACCCACCATTCAGAATTAAGTTTTGTTATCATATACTCTATTAGCATACATTCTTTTTTTATACCTACACTGACTTGAGCGACGTACCGACGACTTTTCTTATACACTGTCTTTTAAACAGTTTCATATCAAACTGACTTGTTTGGCTTTCTACCTTCTACACAGCTGCCACACTATGCATTGAAGTAGATTATTCTCCACAGGAGCGTCTATTGCGCCAGCGAAAAGTTTCGTGCATTAACCAGATTATAATGTTGCACAGCACCCACTTACTTGAGAAATTTTCTCTTGTTCATAATAAATCACTTCATTATAAAAAGAAGTACAAGAAACGTATCCGTCAAATGCACTTCTCTAATTTGTCATATGTGACTAGAGTGCTTCTCGGACTCATGGCATTGAGTTTTATAACCGAGGTGCTTAATTAAAATACAAACTCTCGTAGAAGGATTCGAACCTTCGACATGATGGTTAACAGCCATCCGCTCTACCAACTGAGCTATACGAGAATATAATTCCTATAGCTGGATTCGAACCAGCGACTTTCATCTAATGTTATACTTGCTGTGATGATCCTCTACCAACTGAGGTATATAGGAAAACTGACATGACAGGACTCGAACCTGCAACACCAACGTCCGTAGCGTCGTGCTCTGTCCAATTGAGCTACATGCCAATACAACATTTACCGCATCTCATGCGTACACACTGGCGACACAGTATAATGCTGATCATTAAAATTCTTGTGTGTAAGAAGAATTTTAAATTCGACCTCAATCCACGTAGGAGTTTGAGATACTTTCAAGGCGAATAGAAGTGATGAACTTCCTCAGAATATCAGTAGAGGTATACGTTTCTGATATTCACTAGCCATCAGGGCGTTCGCATATTCTTTGATCTGCGCATCGTATGCATTTCAGATCTAATCGTCCGTGTTGAGGGAATCGAACCCACTCGTGACCGAAGCCATCTGATTTACAGTCAGATCCGCCTCCTTAGCGGGATAAACACGGATATTAGCCCACAAGCCCGAAGGACATTGTAGGACAACCTAACGCTGCGACTCAGACTCGAACTGAGACATCGTATCACTTTTCTGTATTTGTGTTGTTTTTGATATCGAAATCAACACATATTTTAGTGAGTGAAAAATTCCTCACTTTTGGTATACCTATCAGATAGATAAGTGAAATATAAAATTTCCAGAATATACCATACACTTAATAGTGTAAATTTGTAGACCACTCTATAAAAAGACACACATTCTTTGTGCGATCAAAACACCTTGGATTAGAGTATCGCAAGTTTCTACACGAGTTCCACCTTGTACTTCGGCATCACTCTTTCAACGATTTGTGTTTTCTTTTATCTGCTAATAGCATAAATCCACCGATCTTAGTCGGATCACTTCATTTCTTGTTGGGCACGCAAGGTGCAATGTTTTATAATTTCAAAATTAATATCATGTCACTAAAAGGCGTCCAACATATTAGGGTTGATGACTTGTCGCCAAATATCCTATGGCAATTGACATGATATACGAACAATAATATCCGCTGGGGCGTACGCTCCCTATAATTTATGCCTCTATGTTTTGCATGGCATCCCATGCTCACCAAAATATCTTCATTGATGCCCTATAGGCGATATTTCTTACGTGTGATAAAATTAGCTTTTTGTTACTTTACCACATATACTTTACGGTACTTTTTGCCGAATCTCTTAACCTGTGAGTGAGAAGAGAAGTACATGTCGATATGCTTTCCTCTTACGCCTCCGCCTACATCTTCAGCGACATAGGTCTTGCCATTGATTCTTACCTTAGTACCTAACTTAATTTTTCTCCTATCAACAGAAATGGTTCTGCCTTGTTTTGCTCTGCGACCTGAAGCAGTTCGGTTTCCCCACTTACCAGAACATGACCGACAACCGCAGTATGCAGTAATCTTGTATGTTCCCAAACATTTGACTTTTTTATTTTTCGCAGAGACAGCAGTAGAAGTAGTGAATCCTCCAACTGCCAACAGTATTGCCATAACTAATGTGATAATTGAAATTTTCTTTTTCATGATTTCTCCTTTGGTTGCTTTTCAGTTTCCTCTGGAGGTCTACTATATTAATAGAACAGTTGCAAGTCTCGGATACCATCTCTGATTTTTTGTTTTTGATGACATAGACCTCGGAACTCACGGTGTGAAATTTCTTTAGCTGCAAACAGCGTGAGCATTTACACGAAGTGCAAATTGGTATTTTGAGAGTTTATCTGCTCTGATTAATCTTATCTTTATATCTTTTTGAAATTTTAGCAGTTAACATAATGCGATCTTCTTGAGTAAGTCCCCCACTACTAGGAACCACTCGTTCTTTTTGATGTACGATTTTTGATTCTGCACAAAGTCCATTCATAATAAAAACCTTACGCAGTTCATTTTCCTCAACATGTGCAAGGTAATCAAAAACAATTTCTTCTGTTGATTTTAAGATTTTTGTAACATCATTTTTTGTAACATTACACTTTTTCGCTACCTGCTTATATAAATCTGTTTTGTTTAAATTCAAATTTATCTCCTTATCTTGGCTTTCCGGTACATTTTAATACCTTCTCCATATACACACATTTCGTGTTCTGAATATTCAGGACATTTGAAAAAATAGAATTTTTTAGTTCTGAATATTCAGAACATTTTAACCCAATATCAAAAGCTAACATTCTGTATTTTGACGTCTTTTCTTCATTAATTCCTTCTGAAATTGTTTTCTAAAAACTTTCTGACAAGAATCACATCGTACTTTTTTGGCATTACGAACGTACACTTCAAATAGTTCTCCACAATCAACGCATTGTACTTTTTTTGTTGGTTTGATTACAACATGATGTTTTAAATTTTCAACAATGTATTCTCCATACACAAACCACAACAATTGTTTGTATCGTTTGTTTTTAGAGTACAGATGTTTAACCAACATGTCTGTGATTTCAATTGCAGAGTATCCAGTCTTTTCAAATTCTTTTAAAATCGTCTGCTTTACAAATGAATCGTTTGCCACACGTTCATCAACAATATTGAATTTATATCTGTACTGTTTATTCAGTCGATCATAGATTTCTATGACATTTTTATCAACTTTTGTATTAACATCGAACATCATTTTATCGTATTCAATTTCATCAATCTTAAGTTTCCGTGTATTAATCTGCACATTCGGAACAATATCATATAATTTATTAACAAAACTCTGATTTCGTTCTTCTACCTGAGATTCCATCTTATCTTTTGCATACACAAAAAAGTGAGGAAGTTTCTTCTGTGTAAATTTTGCAATTTGTTTAGCAACCTTTTCAGGACGAACAGGTTTATATAAAGTTTTTGCATAATCAATGACAAAATTGTTTTCCATACACAAAAGTTTTACGGTGTCAATGGCTTCTTGTTTATCTTCCTCAGACCCATTAACAAAAATATCACTGTTCCAAATCTTTGAAATATTATTGCTATAAGGTCCGATATTACTGCCAGTAAAAGCATGAATCAATCCATTATAGATATTTTCTGGAGTAATCAAAACAGATTTTGCTTTTTTCATTTCATAATACAAAGGTACAACATTATTCATATTTCTTTCTGCAATATCAACGAAATTTTTATCTGCGACCACCAATGCCTTGTCTCCATCGTTGTCAAATTGTAAAATTCGTGAGATTAAATCATGCACGCTTGTATATAATGCATTTGTTGTAAACCATTTTGAAATTTCAGCCTTTCTTTCCCCATAAGCATCGTAAGCAATATTAAATCTAACTGCATGTTCCTTATATAAATGAGGACTTCTCAGACAATCAAGCTTATCATTTTTAGGAAACATCTTGCAGTACACTTCATGATCATCAAGCAATCCTTTAGGATTTTCGATATGTCCAAAGTAGTATTCACAAACTGCATATAAATCTGGAATTAAGAAAGTATATTTTCCGTAAACATCTAGTTTTCCACTGCGATATTTTTTCAGCATACTATTTTTAATTTCTCTGATAGTGTCTTTCGCATATGTATCATTTAATAAATTTGGATAGATTTTTACAGCTTCCTGAAAAGGTGTCATGTGAGTATTATATGGATTGATTCCCAAAGTTCTCTGCATATGTTGTACAGAATCACAAAGTGTAGAGATTTTTTTAACTGATCTTTTACTCAATGTTTCAATTTCTGTATCTGTAATATCAGTGAGCGTCTGCAACATCTGATAATTTATAGAAGCATTTTTTATGTATTCTTCCTCAACATTACACAAGCCTGCGGTACATCCAAATTCGTGATAATATTGTTTATATTCTTCCCATGAATCATAATATTTCCACATTTTAAACTGACTCTTTGTGAAAATTATTTTAATATCTTCTTCAATAACATTATGTTCTTTGCCGTAAATATCTGTAATAATTGGCGACCAACCTTTTTCTTTGATCAGCTCAATAAATGCAAATTTCCCAAGAAGTCCTTTGATCCAAGGGATACGCACCATTGCATTTGCATTTAATACACTTGGGTCTGCGATTCCGCATCCGTCCATGTGAGGAATTGGAACAGAAGAAGAAACCCTCTTAATTTCATACGTCTTATCATCAATAGAATCAAAAAGTCCTGAAACCATAGTCTCCATATCATCTACAACGATTGATTTGTCAATGTCAAAATCTGCCCATAAATCAGTCGCTGAATTAGTCAATGCAAGGTAGGCTAAGTGTTTGTTAACATTGTTCCCTTGATGTTTTTCATCATTAATTTTGTCGATTGTGAGTCCACACATTAATGTTTTCTCATATTTCTGCCATGTTTCTTCCTTGATAAATACAGCTTTTTTTGTACGAATCTGACCAGCAGAAGAGGTGAAGTATCTATATTTTGTAATCACGCCATCTTTATCGCAGTAGTTCATACCATGAAAACAAAGATCTTTGAAAATATCGAAGTAATATACTTGGACAATAACTAAATCTTCGCATAACATATCGGTTTCTGCTTGAATTGTCCTACTTAAAAATGATTCAAACAGAGACACAGTATTTGTGTCATTCAAGTCTTTTTCATAAAAACATCGAATTTTTACTCGATCTTCATGCCCATGTTTTGCAAGATTTACATTTGTATCAACCGCCCGCTTGAGCCTTAGTAGCAGTTTTTCTTTAACGTCTTTCGCAGGGAAAGTTTTATAACTTTTAAGCGTTGACCAATATTGAATCTGATCAAGTATATCGTCAGACTGTCTTAACTCTTTAAACTTTTTCTCATATATTGTGTCAATAATGTCTTGTCTTCGCATATGAATTGCTTCGATATTTTTAATCTGCTGATCAGAAAAACCTTGTTTCTTTGCTTGTTTTTCTAAATCTTTTAACTTATTATGTATTGCTGCACGTTCCTGTCGAATGTACATATTTTGCTTATGTAAAGCCTTTTCTTTTTCTGTGTAAAAATGTCCTGTATCCACAGAATGTACATGAATCTGTTTATCTAATGCCATTCTATTCATCATCCTCGCTTTCTTTAAAAATCATGTCTGTCATCCGTTCCATTTCAGTTCTTGGTTTCCTGAAAGCGTTTTTATGTAAACTTTCTGCCTTGATCTGACAATAGATATCTTCTGTAATCATTTCTCTGGTAGCAGCAGAACGACACATCCCTGCGCAAAACAGTACGGCACCGCCAATCAGAATCGTAGATAAAACTATCATTCTACTGCACCTCCACTGTATTTGACTTACCGCTTAGGTAATCACCTGCACATTCAAGAAGCTTGTAGATAGCATCAGCAGATTCAATATGTATATCAAGATCACCAGCTGTTTCAAGCTCAATTATCTTAGCCATCAGAGCCGATCTAAGAGAATATCTCTTTGCTTTAATCTGTAAATCATCTTCAAACTGATGCCAAATTGGGAAATCTCCTGTCTCTTTGGCAATTGAAAGTGTTACAGTAAAAGTTTCGTCATCTTTACCATTTTCGTCATTGTGCTGTGCAGTGGCTAGAATCTTATGCTTTCGCCCATTTATCGGAACTATAATGATTGTCCCAAGGCTTTTGTAGCTACGCTGTGGACGATTTTTTTTCTTCATTGCCTTCTGTTCTGCATACTTTTCTTTATTAAATTTTCTGGATTTCATTAAAAGTCTCCTTATTTATGTATTTGTTTAGTTTAATTATTAATTTGTGTTTATTATGTATTTCAGCAACTCATTCTTACTGTTCTGGTATAATATTCTTCTCAATCTTTCGCCAATCGTTGGGAAGAGATACTTTAAAATAAATGTCACGAGCACTCATGCTTTCTCTGACCATTTTGCATATTAACGTGTGTTTATGAAACCGCAACAATTCTTTCACTTGATACCATTTGAAACAATAATCAGTGCCACCTGATCGAATGTTACTCAAGATATCGTTGATGAAAATGCGATAATACTGGTCATGCGTTGGCTTATAGACTACGGTATCTGTTGTACTATCTCTTGCTCGAATACCATCATTTCTTTTTAATCTTTTCTTTGGAGAAGGAGTAGTGCGTAGTCTCTGTGCTGCAAGTTTTACTGCAAACTGTTCTTGCGTCATGTTCTCAAATGAGATACGATCAGAAGTAGTCAATAAGTCTTTGAGTTCTGTATTTAATTGTGTTGTCATGAAAAATTTTTAGATCCTTTCGTTATATATATTATTGTTTAGTTAATTTTTAATTTGTGTTTGCTTGATTACTCACAATGCTGCCAACAAAGCGATTAATCAAGGGTTTCTAAATCAGAAGAAGTAGTGCGACCGTATTCTCCATAAGGTTTTAACTGACGTTTAATTTCTTCAACTTCTTTTTTATAATCGTAGTTTGAATCTAGGCGATATCCCTGAAAGCCATCATATTTGTATTTATTTGCAAAAAGTGTTCTTCCATTCAGAATTGCGCCAGTACCTGGAATCACACGAACTAGATTTTCATGATGAATAATTCCGATTTCATCAAGTGCTTCAGCACATTTTGACACGGTCGTTCTATGTAATCCAAGTTCTTCTGCAATAATATATTCTGCCGATACGTATGTTTCTGGTCTCTTTTTTCTATTTTTCTTTGAATTATAATCTTGAGATGGACGAAATACGATATGTTCTCGCAGATAAGCAAGTACAAGTAATACGTTCCACACCTCGACATTATTTGGCATTTGTTTATTTTTATGTAAATTAAGTAAATGTTCGAACTCAAAATTATAAATAATTCCATATTTTGATTTTGGATTATATAATTTATTTTCTTCCTTGTTTAGAATACTGTAGAGACGTAATGTTTTCATTGTTTCAAAATCAATTTCTTTAATATAACCTTTGTCTTCAATCATTCTCACAAACGAATTTAATTGATTAACAATTCCTTTATTATTGTAATTTGCTTTAAAATGCAGAAATCTAGCCAACACCAATGGATGATAGATTATAGGCTGTTGTTTTTCACTCCAATATGTTAAAGTATTGTTCCTAAACCCGATATGAAATAATATTCTTTTAGATCCATAGGTTAGATCATAGAGTAAAAATTCAGGGATTCTGTGATAATTTTGGCTACTTGCTGGTGGGTTAATCTTTACTTTCATAATAAATATCTCCTTGTATATGTAAATTATTGTAAACCGATATTTTACCACCAATGAGATCTACACCACAAAAAATTACACCATACAAATTTATCATAATGTAAAAAAATGTGTGAGATAATTTTGGTAGTAAAACGGTCTCATTTAGAATATAAAACTGTTAACATATAAAACTATTAACATATAAAACACGAGAGAATATAAATATTCTCTCTCCCTATTTTTTGTTTCGGTCGCTGACGCTCACTCAACGAAAAAATTCCGTGTTCGCTGGCGCTCATCTTTTCTTTTTTGATCTTTCATCTGTCTTTTCCTTTTACCTGTGTTATCTGTCTTGGCAATTGTATTGGTCATCTTTTTTCATTTCTCCTTTCTTTATTTTTCATCATGCGGATCATATATGATAATTGTTTTATATTTTCTTTCTGCAATGTCTGTAATCTTTTTTCTGGTTATCTCATTGTAGTATAACCACATATATGATCTTGAAGATCTTGGATATAATATCTCAGAATGATCTTTCCAGTAATCATGAATCTTCATTGCAATTTCTTTTCTGGTATCTGCCAATATGTATTCTCTGAGAGAATCTTTACACAGATTATCATCATTGATTATCTGGCATATCATATTTGATGTAATGCCTGATGGCAAAGTAAAAGAAAATTTTGTCTCTTCATTGCGATTACTTGTAAAATCATTTGTATTCTTCACAGTATATATCCTTTCTTTTTTTGTTTCCTTTTAAAGCATATTGGTATTTTAGCATATCTTTAACTGCTTGTCAATAGCACTTAAAGGTAAGATGTGTGAAGATGATGTTTGTCTACTGTGGCATGTTTCTTTATATTAGATTCTGTATATTTAGAAGAGTTTTTCATGTTAAATTTCCATTCTATGGGCAAATTGGTATTGTTGGTAGGGAAGAGGTGTTAAATGGATTTATGATCTATCAGGTGTATTTTTTCATAGGAAATATCCTTGTACTTTTTCACATACAATATATACTAGAGCAGATAATGATCTTTTCAATGTAAAGTGTACCCCCTACGTGGTATGAGTGTGCAATATGGGTTATGTGTAAAATTGCTAAGGGTACTTTTACAATGTTTAGATGAGAAATCGGGTACTAATTTCCATTTTATATGTTCTGGTGATAACTTGTTAGGGTACGATAGTAGAATTGAAATTTGCTCTCTCGGAGTACATTTTTTAAGGGTATAATGAAGAGATATTTTGCCGTGGATCTAAGATGGGTTGTGGTAGATATCTGATTTGGGAATCTGCTACATGATGGTGTGTGCTGATTATCTGATATAACAGTGGTTGCTACTTATATGTGATTCTCAATGTTTAGAAGAGTATATTCGTCAAATATGGATTTTGTGGTATGTCATGGAGAGTTGTTAGGGTAGATAGGTAAAATGGATTTATGATCTGTAGAATGTGATTTTTTATAGGGTTGTATGAGAGATAATTTTTTGCATAAAAATAATCCCTGCTTGCAAGGTTAAGTATCTGATTGATAGATTTCTTGTGTTCACTATCTGTCACAAATCTGGTTGATAGTTCAAGGGGTTCCATCCTATAAAATGTTTTGCCTTACGAGGGATTATTTTTATTGATACATGGAATACATTGAATGTCTTGTTCAATGCCATATACACGATTATATCATGTAAGATATTTTATTGCAATGAGAGATTGTTAATTGTAAAAAAATATGCCCAGAGAAATTTCCCTGAGCATAAATTTCGATAATGCATTTGCAGATACATTATCTGGGAGTGTCAACTTGAATCCCACTAATATCATCTTTTTGTGTCCGTTTTGGCGTAGATGCCAAGGGTTGTCTAATCCCTCAATGGAAGTATAACATGATTTGCTGAGAAATGGAAGAGGCATATTTTGATTGTAAAGTGTTTACCTGCGGTAGCAATGTCGAGAAGGAACGCTGATGCTTATCCTGTCTCTCCTAAACTGCGTAATAAATTGCTTGTTTGCTTGAGATAAGAGAGAAAAGGTAATTGTTGTAATTGTTGTTTTCTTTAGTATTTATATGTGATTTATGTCATTTTGCGTACGTTTTCGTTACGACCCTATATAGAAGGGTTCCGCAAAAGTGTAGGCTAATCGTTAAAAAGTGTAGTAATTATAAAGTGTAAGTGATGATTATTTTGTGCGAATGAATATGGAGATAAAATCAGTTTAGAGCATGATAGGTCGAATTTATGCATTTTTCTGGGAGTAGTTTTGTGCAAAGGTTGATAGGTAGTTTATGTAGGGATTTACTGGGATTTGTGAGGGTGCTGATGGTCAAAATCATGCTTCGAGAGGAATCAAAAATCATGTTTCGATAAATTGTGCTAAACTGTGTAAAATCTGGTGTGAAAAATATAAGGAATTACTTAGGTTTTTGAGGGTAAAATCTGCATGAAATGACGCAAAACAAAAACGTGTCGTCGAGGGAATTGGGGAAAATAAAGGGGAAAATTGGGCTGATTTTTTGGAAAAGTGCGATTTTTGAAAGAAGGGGTTCTGAGAGCGTTGAAAAAAGAGTAGTAAAATAAACGATTCGCTCGACGACACCTCCGAAGACATGTTTTCGATTAGCAGAAAGTGTTTATCTAGGAAAGTGTAGGAAATTGCTTGGGAAAGTTGGGATTTTATGGCAGGGGGTCGAAAAATTTTAGTTGACACGGTGATTGAACACGTCCTGCCAAAATGGTAGTAGTTTCCATTTTTGTAAATGTAAACCTACCCCCGTTATGCTGGTCTAAGATCTTTCACAACCATATTTTTACATGGTTAAAATTGTAAAAATCTATTTGAAATACTATAATTTTATCAAATAGATTTGGTAAATCATTTACAGTAATTTGTGGGCAGATCAGGAGACAGAGTGCAGATAATTTCCAACTATTTCCATGTAGTACAGGGTACTATGTGATAGGGTATAGGATACTGTAGCTATGGTTGTTTGGGATAATACACAAACTGTACAATATATTGTACGTGTCGTTATAGTCCGATATCGGACTACCAGTAAACGACTATTGTTAACTAACTGCAACACAAAAGTTTACAATTATCAATCAATACAAAACAATAAAAAGTAATACAAAACACGAAAAACAAATTTCTATTAATGTAAACCACATAAAGATACAAGTTTACAATCACAAACAATCAAAACAGATCATATTCTATCATTGTTAACTATACAAAACGTACAAGTTAACAATATATCCCCTGCATTAATAAAAATTAATAATTATTAATAAAATAAAAATTATTAGTAAACGAGCGTTCACACAATCACACTCACTCACAAATCACCAAAACACCACACCATAACTTCACTCTATACCAAACTACCTATCTATACCCATAATCTATACCACTTGACAGCACAATAAAACAGTGCTACACTACTAAACAAACAAGTGTTCGATGTTTGGCAGACTTCCAGCACTTGCAATAACTACACAAATTAAAATACAAACTAAACAAATTGATATATAGCAATCATACAAGATCAAGCTATCAAAACTAAACAAACAACTTAATAAACATAACACAATAGTATAGCTCGTACTATCATTTTAGATTAGATCCAAACTACGATAACTATACAAGTACATATATAAGTATAACATATAACTATACACAACATACAGCTATACATAACATATAAATATAGTACATATACATAGCACTATATAATAGTACATCTACGACATAGACAAGTGCTATACACTATACTATAACAGATATACTTATATATTGTATTTACAATACTGTTTTATACGTGTTTCTTCTATATAATAATACTGATCCTTACATACGTTTATTCTAAAGCATTTAAACAACTGTATAAGTGCTTATAGGTACATACAATAAAGTACACGTTATTATTGATCTTCTTTGCTGGTGTCTTTGCTGGTGTTGTCTGTATCTATAAAACGATAGTCCAATTTGTAGCCTAAACCATTACAAATTTTATTGACATCATCAAAAGTCAACGACTTTTTGTTTTTTAGGATATTAGACAGATTAGCCGGTGAGATACCAATAGCCGTCGCAAGTTGTTTTTGTGTATAATTCTTTCTTAATTGCAATTCTTTAATAGTTGCGATTAATTGAGTGTTATCTATATAAATCATAATTATATAACTCCTTTTTTCTTATCTAAAGATACGGATAGATTGCAATCTAAAGCATTTAAAAGCATGAAAAGAGTGTCAAGTGTCATATTTTTACTTCTACCGTTTAAAAGATTGCTTATAGTTTGTTTAGATAATCCCGTTGCAACTACTATGTCTTTTTGCTTTAAATTATTATCTAGCATATAGTGTTTAATTTTTAAGATAAAATCATCTTGATTTTTTACAATATTATACATATAAAATAACTCCTAAATTTATTTAAAAAGTATTGACATAACAATACAAGTATTGTATAATTATAACTGTCAAAAGGATACAAGATATAAATCAAGTATCTAATTGATATTATATCATAATTTGATTTTAAAACAAATCAAAAAATAAATCAAATAAATACTTGACAAATCAAGTAAATGCATGATATAATAAAGACAAGTTAAGAGAGAGATAAAAAATAAAAGCCATCTTGATTGATCGGCAGAGTTTAAAAATCTTGATTAACTTGATACCAGTTATGAAGCTGGTTACAAAAATTAAATAAAAAAAGATGATAAAGGCGTTCAGCCTTAATCAAAAAAGGCTTTCTGCCTATATCATCTTTGGGATTTCGGTATCCCTGAACCTAGACAATTCTAGGATACCATATCTTTTCTAAAAAGTCAATTCAGACTTTTTAAATCCCTATTTAAAACGGTTAGACACAACCGAATAAAAGAAGAAAAGAACACTTCTATAAAAACTCATGGTAACGCCATAACCCATGTAAAAAAGATGATAGGGCAGAGTGTCGCCCGATGCAATAAGTGACATTAAGGTTATTTAGCTAATAACCCATTAGTTAGTATGTATGGCTAATGTCGGGAGACACCAGCAACGCAAACACTATACATTACATTGAACGGTATAACTTCAGAGTGTTTATAAAACACTCTGAAAAATCTTTTTTGAATAAAACATCAAAACCCAAAGATTAACAATGAATCAACCAGTAAATCCACTGATTACGATTTCATAATTCTTTTGTAGGTCGATGATGGGCTATAAATAACACTTTGCTTAGTATGCACGCTTTACGCCACGCCACTGTCTAAGACACCGCTATTTATAGTCATTCATGAACTTGCAAAAAATTCAGCCTTGAAAAGTTGGTCGTAGTATCAAGGAGGTAAACAACTATGAAATATTTAAATATTAATGCAATCGACAAAATGATTGCAAAAATTGAAAAAAGAGTATATGCATTTGATTGCTATGCTTCAGATGCATATTATTTTGGAAATGAAATACTTTCCATGCCTATGTATTTACAATCATGGGCAAAAAAACTTGATCAACTAAGATCATTAAAAAGATCATTGATGATCTTTGATCAAGAAATAGCGTATCTTGAAAATACGCTATAACTAGTAACCAATTAAGACACAATCTAAAAAAAAAGATTGTGTCTTTTTTATTGCAACAAATAAACAAAATCCCGCTTTTATAGAAATGTAAGTCGGGTAACTAAGAAAGAAGGTATTATCATGACAGAAACAAAAAAATATTTTACAAGAGAAGAAGCAATGAATAATATTATCGAGTGTTTAGAAAACGGTTACGATGGTTATTATTGTGACTTACATAACGAAGTATTCAATACTAATTATTACATTATTGGAACTTACGAAGCAAAGGAAGCACTAAAACAGTATGACGTATTTAAAGCGATTGAGAAAGTCAAGGACTACGAAGAATTAAACTTCGGAGAAGTAACAACTGATATTTCAGATCCTGAAAAACTTGCCAATATGCTTTATTATATCGTCGGAGAAGATGTAATTTCTGATATGTATGAAATTGAAGAATTCAATGATAATTGGAATTACTTAGCAACTGAAGAAACGAACGCAATTATCGTTGAACAGTTAAAAGAAATGTTATAAAAGGAGTGTTTGAATTATGAAACAATATTTATATATTGACGTGTATGACGATAATGAAATCAAAGTGCTGACGGTTGGCCAACCGTCAGCACTTTTTAATGAAGAAACAGACAGAAGAAAGAAAAATGCAGAGTTCTTCAAGAAGCCACTCAAACTTCCAACCTTAGAAAAGTTTATTGCAACTTATGATTCTTTTGACCCATCGGCAGAAGGAACAAAACCAGTATGTGACCTAAGCCCCTTAGCCCGTAAATGGTGTTTACAACAAGCGGTAAAGTGTTTTGAAGATATGCCGTGGGTAGATACTTTTAACGAACTAAAAAACGTATACTATGAAAAAGTTGATAATTTACATGATACTATTGACTTTTCAGAGTTCTATTAGAATAGATTTATAGCTTGAATATTATAGACAAGTCGTTTTTTTGGCTTGTCTATTTTATTGAACCTATAAATAGAAATAAAGTCCCGTAAAGGGCAGAAAGAAGGAAAGTTATGACAAAATATAAAGTGATTTTCGGTTATTATAGTGAACTTGTAGAAGTTGACGAACCTACAACGGATTATGGTGCAATCTTAGATATTGCAATTGATCAGCTGGAACGTGATGGATGCATGGGTGTATTTGTCACAGATGATGATATAGAACGTGATGGGATCACGGATGATGCATATATCACTGGTGGCAATCATGGATTGAACCTATATCATGGTGGAAATTTTATGATAGAAAGAGTTGACGAGTAGGAGGTAAAAAGTTATGAGAATAGCAACGAAAGAATATAAGGTATATAGATATAACGAACTATCAAAAGAAGCAAAAGAAAAAGCGGATAAATGGTTTTTAGAAACCTATCACACACCCGAAGATTTTTCGATGATGGTTCGTGATGCGTTAGACACTGTTTACAAGCTGGAAGATCTAGACTTTCAATATTCATTGAATTTTTGTCAAGGGGATGGATTCAACCTTTATGGAAAAATCGAATTTTTAGACATCTTAGAACGTATCAAGGATAATTTGACAGAATCGGAAATTGAATATCTTAAGAAAGCTGATGACATCGCAGACTTTTATGAATTCGATTTATTGAGAAATGACAGATCATCTTTTTGTCGAGCTTTTGAGATGGATATATATGATTATATGATTGATTGTTTGAAAAATGAGATAGAAGAAAATGAAATTGATTTTATAATCAATAAAGATATTCTTAAGAAGTTTGACAAACTTGCAAAAGAATATTTTGAAAATATTTGTGGAATGTTTGAAAAAAGCGGATACGATTATTTCTATGAAATTGATAGAGAAGAAGCTGATCCGCTTTTTAATGATATGGAATTTTTAGCAGATGGTACAGTATGGAACGATTAAAGAACCAGGGAGGAAGAATAATGAAAAAAATACAATTACATAAACCAAAACTAACAGAAATAGTCATTGCGATTGTATGGATTGCGATGGCTATTGTTACGTTTATAAGAATCCCTAGAGCCTTCATACTAGAAGCGTTTTTATTAATGATTACCGCTGTCTATATGCTTGCGTGTGTTGGATTTTTTGATGATACAGATATAGAAGAATAAGAAAGAAGGTAGAACGGTATGACAACGATTACTATATACAGAAACAAACACAACGAGAATAAATATATAGAAGTCCATAACGATGGACACTATCACAATTCAGTAAAACAGTTTATGCAATGGAAAAAAGATCACAATGGAAATCAGCTTGCCAAACCTATCAGAAATGAAACGGGCGATCGAGTCTTACATAGATGGAAAAAAGCAAACTTGATGACGCTACTGCTTGATGACGCTACTGGAAGATTATGAACTGATTACAGCATAGAAAGAAGGTATGGCATTATGGAAAATAAAATAATTAATATTAATATCAAGGCATTTTTGGAAAAATTCAATGAAGAATATGGCTTCTTATATGATAATTACGATCAAGTAGCTGGTTATACAGAAGCACTTGAAGCTGGTGATTCTTTTATAGAAAGTCATTTAGATTTTGTTAAAGAGTTTAATAATTATAGGGGCGATATTCTTTCTAGTGATAGAGAAGTTGTAGCTTTTATGTTTACATTAGAATCCATGGAGGTGGCATAGAATGAAAGACTATAGAACGATTATTTCTAGCGGTACAGTGGAAAATATCTGCGATGCTTTAGCGGATTTCCTTGATGAATATTTTGTGGGGTGCTTACAAGATAATTATTTCTCCAGTGTTGGAAATAACAATCTAAAGTTAGGCAGAATCAAACTAAGAAAGTACGTGATGATCTTAGAAAAAGGCTTGAATGAATGGTCTAGTGTCAACGAACTGTACATGACAGACAGCGAAAAGAAGTATAGAGAACTGTTAGATATGTACTATAAGGATCGTGAAGAGTACGAAAAAGAAGAAACGGCATAGGAAGAAGGTGGAAGAAATGAATCATCGTGCAACGTATCTTATCTATTATGAAGATAAGAATGGGTATAGGGATAGCTATGAAGTTTACGGGTATGCACAACTTAGAGAAGCTATGAAGTGGTTACATAGTGATGAGATTAAAGCAACTGATATATCAATCTATAAGCATGGAAAAGATTTTGAAAATAATTCTGATGACATTATAGAAGTATATAAAAATTGGTGGAAATAACCAGGAGGAACGATAGAATGGAAAAGAACTTAAAAGATTTATACTTTGTATCTGTTTATTATAGTTTTGATTGTGATTCACCGCTTTATGTTTTTAGTACAGAAGAAGAAGCGGTTGCATTTATTAGAAAACAATATCAGGATGAATTGAACATAGAATGTAGAGAATTGGAAATTGATATGAGTGTTTCTGAAAAGGATTATAGTGATTATGGATTATTTGTCAATATATCCGATGATGGAAATTTTGCACGTATTGAACAAGTAAACGATGATTCGTCATTTATTGAATGGAATTTAACAACATTAAGAAATGATTTATAAAAAGGAAGGTGTATATCAAATGGAAATTTTAAAGATGACAAGAACAAACATGGTAGTAATTCAGACAATTGAGAAGGAACAACATAACACTTTTGATATTGGAAAAATCAGAGTGTCAGCCTTGCCACCGATAGCAAAACGTGATCTTATCGCAGAACTTAAGTGTAAAGGCTTCTGTGATGGAATGATTCATACAGCTATGCAATGTAAGTTGGAAGATCTGAACGGATATGTGAACGTGTGGAAGTATGTAGCATATATGTTAGCGGTAGAATTAATGGAAAGATTATAGAAGGGAGCCGGAAATTATGATAGTAAGAAATGAATATTCTGACGGTAGAACGGAAATTTTTTGTGATACACCTGACGAGTATAACGACTTATGTTGTGAATACGATCTTGAAGATTGCGGTAACAGTGGAAAATACGTTGGATCTAGTTGGTCACACGATGATAAGAACAATGTAGATGTTTATTATAGATAGAAAGTAGGTGGAAAGAATGTGGTACTCATTAGAAAACGGAAAAGATTGTTGCTTAGGTGTGAAATACACATTGAATGATGCAGAACTAGAAGCACGGAATAATCCAATGATAAAAGAAATTTTTGAATATGATAATAACGATGAATTAATTGGTTGTGTATGGTCAAGAAAGTAGGTGGAAAAAATGAGTCGCAGAACGACAATGACAGCACTTGTGTGCCACGTAGAACGCAAGTATAACACGTTATACTTTACGGAAAATCCTCCGAACGCTGGAAAAGATGATGGCTTATATGGTTACAAATACTTCCTATTATATAAGAATACGTTCGGAATTTTTCGGAAATACAAAACACAACAAGAAGCAATTGATGGCATGACGGAAATTTTAAAAGAAGATCCAGCTAATCTATTCAATTTCTCTATGTGTCGTGCATAGCTTGTTACATAGCCAATTAAAGGCTTTTACTGTCTGTAATGAAGCAGACTACACACTAACGGAAAGACTCGACTATTGAAGCTAATAGTCACTTTAAATGAACGGAATGACTGTACTACTGATTGATGGTAGTGACGTATTGGAACGGAAAACGGTGGCGTATGGTAGATAAAAGAGTGCTTTTATCGGGCGGTTCAATTCCGCCCTCGCTACTTCACACGATGGAAATTATCGTGTATAATATAAGAGAACTGTTAATATTTTAAAGTCCTAAATAGGCAGAAAGAAGGAAATTATGTACGAGTTTAAAGAATTGATCTTGCCTGAACATTTTAGACACGCCTCCTACGGTGGATTTTGTGTGAAGCCTGGAATGTTCTATGGTACAGAGAAAGAAACTGGAAAATTAGTAGCTACAACAGGATGGAACGTAAACGGATTAACAAACATTTATATCCAGCACGAGCTAAAGTCACAATGGAATAATGACTTGTGGGAAGATCTTTACGATGACTACGGAAAACCTTTAATCACGATTGAAGAGAACGACTTGCAACGGATTAGTGATAAGGTTAAAGATTTTCAGAAAACGGCAATGGATTTTGAAACGTGGGCAGACGAAAACGGATATGATGATGAAAGCTGGGATGAAGATCAGATAGAATCAGCATATGATAGTTATTATTTTATGGGATATCCTGAGTTTGTGATCCAGCTTTTAAAAGAACATTGGGATTTAGAAAATTATGAAGAATAGGAAGGTGGAAAATATGAAGTCATATAAAGAATACGATAGAGAATTTATCGGAGATAGTGATATCGCAGCTTTAATTTTTGTAGGCACAACAAAAGACGGATTGAAGGCGAACATCTTAAATTTTGGCTGTGATGGAAGATATAATGCTTATGTCGTTGATGAGAACGCAAAGATCGGAGATCACTATACCTTAGAGATGGAATTTGAAACATCATCGGGATTCAAGGCATGGCTTAAGGTTTATGATGATGAAGGATTGACGGCAGATTATAGTGCAGACAAAATTAAAGTATATCGTGCTGGAGATTTTGGCTGTATTATTCAGCTTATCGGAAAGAAAGACTAACGGAAAATTTAATACAAGAACAAAGTAATCTAGGAAGATGCAGAAATGTATCTTCCTTTTTTAATGGAAAGAAATGAGGTAAGAACGATGTTAGAAATGAGTAGAAAAGATTTTGAAGAGAAAAGTTTTAAAGAAGTAATGGAAATGGCAATGGATAATAATTGCCCGATATGTACAGAAGATGATTTGAGGTTGTATGTAATCGAAAGTGTTAATGATGAAAGTTATTATCTTGCGTCACATATCCTTGATGTGTTGTTAGCAGGATATTTGACAGAATTTTATGATTATGATCGTACAATGGGTACATTAGAGACGCCAGAACCAATTAGAACAAAAGAAGATCTTATTGAGTATGGTGATATAGAGTTGATTGATTAAAAGAAACGAGGTAAGAACGAATGAAAATTAGCAGAGAAGAGTATGAAAGATTAGACTTTGAAGATTTTGTGGAAAAATTAAAACCACAATACAGCACATTATGTAGCCTTGAAGATATGAAGAACGCTTGCGTTGAAGCAGTTAACGTGATGGAAGTTAGCCTTGCAATTCATATCCTGGAGCCAATTGAAGAATACGGTGTGTGGTATTACGACTACGATCGAGAAAAGGGTATGCAGTATGTACCGCAGCCATTGTCACAGAAAGAGGATCTTATGAAAGCTGGATACTTAGAACTGGTCGGATAATAAAATGCAGATTTAATGATAGAAAGTGAGAAATAGATTATGTTAGATTTTACAAAAATTACATTTAACGAATTGGATGTTACAGATAAACCTTGTCAGGTATTTTATAGTTACGAGTTAGATCAAAACGGAATTGATGATTTACTAAGAATATATGCAGATGATAAAGATATTCCAGAAGATGCTATTGTTCAAAATATTGAACTGTGCTTGACGTTTTATTCAAGACATGATTGTAAATTAGAAGCATGTTGTACAGATATAAACAATAAGCAATATTGGATTGAATTGAGTTTTAGGCTTACAAATTGTGATGAATTTATTAAGATAATACCTGAATGTGAAAGAATAAAAATCAAAAAGAGTTTATAGAAGAATAGAGGTGGAAATTATGAACAAAAAAGAGCTAAAAGCAAGATTAAAACATGGAGAATGCCTTGAAGAAATTTTTGATTTTACTAATGGTCAAGAGTGTTTGATTTATAAAGGAGAATTTGAAATATCTGATAATATCATCTACGTTCCAGACATTTATCTGAATGAATTAAATATGAATACTGCAACAACAGATGAAGAATTAAATGATATTTTAAAAAATTGTTATACAGGAAATGATTTCTTAAAAGAATGCAATGGCAATGTACAACTCGCAAAAGCATTATTTGGGTTTGTCGATTGGCAACATCCAAACACCCAGGATCTCACTGATTGTTATGATGAAGAAGAATTTTACGATGAATATGGAATTCATTTTGATGATTTAGGTAATGATTAGATGTTGAGATGAAGAGAATTCGAGCTTGTTGAAAAACTATGAATCATGAAAGAAAAGTTTTATCACATGAACAGGAGTGACGAACAATGGAAAATAAAACAAGATTAATTATTTTATCTGATAGCCCAGGAATGGATGGAGAGTTAGTTATTTTTAGAACAAACGTACCAGCGAAAAGATTAAAAGCATTAGAAGTAGAAAGTTGTAACGCATATACAAACGATACCGATATTCCAATTTGGGTAGAAGTATTGGAAAAGGAAGGTTATGTGTGTGATATTGTAGATTGTCATAGTCATGTAACACCATATGAAACGTCTTTTGAATGGAAAGCAAAGTGCTATCCTTATATTACAGAATGTTATGACATTGATAATGTTATAAGTCTTATTAACGGATCAGAAGAAAAGAGAATTGCAAATATTTTATTCAATATGTCTTTAGACATGGATTATGATAGTTCTGTTGATGACTACAGAGAGGATATGGAAATGTTGACCGAAAGCGTTGGAAAATTGTCTAAAGAAGATGATCCACTGTATTATGTGTTACAGAATATCGCAGGGAACAACGAAGAAATGGAAAATAAGCTTGTCAATGCAGATGGATCTATTTGCAGATAGGAGATGGAAATTATGAATGATAAAAAATATGATACAGAAATGATGGCGGCAATAAGATTTAAATATAGACAGTCGTCTCAAAATCTATCTGATTTAACCAAAAAGTTGGAAAATGTTAATTTGGAGTTAATGCAAGCAAAAAACTATACAAAAGAAATGTCATATAAGCAGTATAAAAGATTAAAAGAAGAAGCAGAAGAATTAACAGAAGCAATTCGCATTGAAACGATTGCCCGTAATGTTTGGGATGAAGCACGAGAAGTTTGTATGAATGTTGTTGATGATGAAAATTAAATGTCCATTTGATCACAGGAAATTGTGTAAAAAATGTGTAATGAACTATTGACATTGTGTAGATATTGTGTATAATATAAGTAAGTAAAGGAGACAATACAATGAAGCAGAAAGATTTAATCAAGAAGCTTAAAGCAGGCGGATTTATCTTCGATAGACATGGTAGTAACCATGATATCTACACTAAAGGAGATATATCAGAATCAGTTCCTAGACATAAAGAAGTTGATGAACGACTTGCTAGAGGTATTCTAAGAAGGAATGGGCTGTTATAAAACAGCCTGTCCTTGGAAAATCTTGTTTGCAATCATATATAAGAATAGAGGTGAAAATATGAAAGCAGTATATCCTGTATTATTTACAAAAACCGATGACGGAAAATATTTAATTGAGGCACCAGATTTAAATGTATTAACGGAAGGAAAAGATATGTCGGATGCCATTAAAATGGCACGAGATGCAATGGAATTAACTTGTGTTTCTATGGAAGATAGAGAAGTGGAAATTCCTAAACCAACAAATATTACAGATCTCGATATTGCGAAAAGCACATTTTTTGATGAAGGAGAAACTATTATTTCATTGGTTGATATTGATTCAACAGAATATCGAAGAAAAATTGATACAAAATCTGTAAGAAGAAATGTTGCATTACCTAGTTGGTTAAATTATGAAGCAGAACATTCTGGAATTAATGTTTCTAAAGTGTTACAAGATGCACTTATTCAAGTATTGAATGTTACTGATAGACCAAATTATAATAAATAGTATATATAAAAACGATTAATTTATTGTCAATAGGCACTTTTAATAGTGCCTATTTTTTAGCAAAGGAGAGTAAAATTATGCCATTGGTTTTATTATTAATAATTATTTTTATGATTCCAGAGGATAGTTTGGAATATATGTTAGGAGCTATCTTAGGTGGTGGCTATGGAATTTTAATGGTTATAGCATTTGTTGCTATTCTGTATGGAATTTATAAGTTCTTTTCCGATCTTTAGAACGGAAGATAGGATGGAAAATATTATATTGATAAAATACAAATGAATATAGGTAACTAAGACACTTATGGAAAATTCCAGAGTGTCTTTTTTAATACAAATTTTTACATAAGAAAGGTGGAATTAATTATGAATCTAAACGAAATGGAAATCCCTTGCGATCCAATTTTGGACAAAGCAAAGAGAGATGAACTGGTGCAAAACACAGAGCTTTTGAAACAGGTTACGATTAAGCCGATTCCGTGGCTCCCTGGACGAGATTATATCACTACGGAACAGGTTGCACGATTCTTTGATGGAAATGTTGACGAGGTTAAGAGGTTGTGTACGAAGTATCGCAAAGAGTTTTTAGACGATGGAATGGAAGTTAAGACAGTACAAGAGATCATTGACGGTCAGGACGCAACAACGGAAAAACAGAAGGGAAGAATCATGGTAACGTATCCGAACGGATTGAATATCTCATTCGGCTATAAGGGTGCTAAGGTGTTTACTCTTAAATGTTTGATCAGATTATCTCTACTAATGGAAACTTCAAAACTTGCCGAGAGCGTGAGGTATTATGTTTTCATTAATGATTATATAACGATAGAAGAACAGAGAGAACAAGAACAGGTAGAGGCAGGCGTTAAGCTTGTTGACACAACGGAAATTTTAGGCAGACGAATTGACTTGTACAGGAGCATTGAAGATCCGTTATTCTTGGCTAAAGACGTGGCAGAATGGATTGATTATAGTAAACGTCCTGATGGAAGTTATAGAACGGATAAAATGTTACAGGCGATTGATTCAGAAGAAAAATATAAGACCAAAATCTTAACCGCTAATAATGTTAGCGGGTCAAATTTAGGTCAGATTGATTCTACTGGAAAGACCATCAATCCATTTTGGTTCCTCACAGAAGATGGACTCTATGAAGTGTGTATGCAGTCACGCAAACCTATCGCAAAGCAGATGAAGAAACAGATTAAAGAATATCTTAGAAACATCCGTAAGACAGGCGGTGCAGTTGACTTTGGGAAAGAGTCACAGTTTATTGAACATTATTTTCCATCATTTTCTGAGGACGTCAAGCTTGCTATGGTAACTGATTTACGAACACAAAACAAAGAACTCAAAGAAGAGAATCAGAAGTTGCAGAATGATAATAAGCTATTAGCAGCGGAAATTTTAACGTGGGATGATCGAAACAAGATGAACGCTGGGATTAGGAAGTTAGCTGCGGTTACAGGAACACAATTCTCTGTTATGTGGAACGAGCTGTATAAGAACTTGCAATACAAATATCAGATTGATGTTAAGAAACGTGGAAAGAAACCATTTCTACAGTGGATTCAAGAACATGAATGGGATAAGGTACTGAAAGTCTTTTGTGCAATGTGTGAAGCTAGAAACCTATCTCCAACAGATATGTTCCAACAGACAGCACCAGTGGAAAATTTATATGATAATGAAGATGAGGATGATGAAGTATGGAATTAGAACAGATTATTCATTTCTTTGAACAGTTCTGCGGAATATCTTTTGTGTTATATGTGATTGTTTTCCTAGCTTGGTTATCGCTAAGAAAAATTGATCGTGAACATAATAAGGTATATTTAAGCAAATATATAGACATATTAGAGGAAATATTAGAAGCTATTATGAAGCCTATGAAAGTAATTACGACATTATGGGTTATCGTAGCTTTCGGAATGCTTATTTATCAGCTGATTTAATTCCATATAATAATTTTGGCAAAGAACCGAGCAGAAGGTTCTTTTTATTTTACGAAAACATTTGACAGGAACCGATTTGGCAGGTCGGTTCTTTGTCAAATTTATTATACACAAACTAATGATTAACTAAGCATATAATTGTTAATAGATAAGGTGTTGATTACATAGAGAACTAATAGGAATAGAATAGGTTTCTATTACGATTGACACACTAATAGTTGGAATTAAATGTTGATTTTATTTCTATTAGTTTACGGAATTATGGCATATGAAAATAATGAGTATAGAGAAAAATAAGACAGTTTAGAAAGGAAGATGAAGAATGAACTTAGAATTGATTAGAACGGAAATTTTTAACGATATAGCGTGTAAATTTTATAGTGCTGACGACAATATTTGGATGACAAGAAATCAGATCGGACAGGCGTTAGAATATAATGACAATGGAGATGCCATCAAGCAAATTCATAAGCGGAACAAAGAACGACTTGATAAATGGTCTATGGTTATTAATAGAGATACAGGGGTACGAATTGAACCCCCTGTTCCAACTAATATAGAAACATCAAGATTATTAACTCTATATAGTGAACGTGGAGTAATGGAAATTTGTAGACATAGCAGACAACCGAAGGCAAATGCTTTTATGGATTGGGTATGGGACGTGATTGAAGCTTATCGTCATGGAAATTTAAAAACAGGAACTCCAGTAACGACAGTAGAGCAGTTTCTTACAGAGCAGACAGAACTTATGAAGCAGATGGAAAGAAACAACGAACGTCTGTATAAGGTTACTATCAAGGGATTTAATCAGCTGGCGGATATTGTTAAAGAAATGAAAGCCGAGCGGAAAGAACTGTATAAGCAGATCGGTAAACCTACGAAAGATATTCCAGTAGTGGATACGGAAAGTGTTATTGCAGAATATAAGCTCAATGAATGGAAGTCTAACGTCTATTCAATCATTAATGATATTTTGAAAGAATCAGATGAACTAGGAACTACCACGAGAGATATTCTCAGAGAAGCGTATAACTATTTAACCAACACATATGGAATTGTGTGGGAACAGGATCGGAAAGAATACAAAGAAAAATACAACATTAGTGAAAGAGGTAATGTACCAACGATTGATCTTTGCTATGACAAATATCCTGACCTACTGGTAAGTGTGTTGGAAAAACTTCTGCGACAGTTTAGAAAAGAAAATGCACAACCTGATTGGGATGAAATGAAGATTAAGATTACCAATTATGCCAATCATATTGGAAATAAATCTAAAGGTGGAACGTCTGTTTATCGGAAAATCTATACTAAGATGACAGAGAATGGTGTTAACTGGGATGAGTATGCTCATGGAGTGTCTAAATCTCAGCTTATTAAAACCAATGCAACTTTATACAACAGATTTTATGAAGCTGCGGTGGAAATTATTTCAGAAGAATAAGGAGTGTGATATAATTATGAAAATATATAATGTGGCAGATCTGCCAGATGAATTTGGATCATGTGTTGAATGTAGGAAATATTCTGACAGTGATAAGAGCATGAAGAAGATTGTGTTTGAATATAAGAATGGAAAATATATTAGCACACAGCCGATTTATTTATGTTCTGAGTGTTATGAAGAATTGTTCCAATTGATGTGTAATCAAGATAATAATGAAGGTGAAAAATTGATGGATAAATTAGAAAAGAGAAAAGAAGAAGCTAAAGAATATAGGAAATTAGTTGATAAATGTTTAGCTTTAATGGATAAATATGTTGGAATGACATTTGGAATTCCTGTATGGGTAGATCGTGGCTCTCATACACTAGAGTTTAAAAAGAATGGAACTGATGAATGGAGACTCTTAACAAAAGAAGAAGTATCTAATATTATTGAAAAATATGAGATATTAGATTCTGTAGCAATAAAGATTACAAAAGAAACTAAT